>DASXOT010000682.1:0-9925 GCA_036494065.1 Chitinophagaceae bacterium | reverse complement strand
TTCAGCTACTCATAGCGGTGATGGATTTTTTTTATGGGCGGGTCAGTCGACGATGGATAGTGGCCGCGGAGGCTGTAACGATAATATTCTTTTCGGCAATGATTTTTCATACGCCCCTGCAAATGGTGTTGAAGTTACTTTTAGCACCAACAAAATTTTAAAGAACCGGATATTTGAGTGTGACAATGGGCTCTGGGGCGGATATAGCTACCATACAGAGATAGCCAATAATCAATTTAGAAACAACAAAACTGCTATCGCCATTGAACACGGCCAGTACAATGACATACATCATAACCTGTTTTTTCGCGATCAAACCGCCATAAAATTGTGGGCAGCGAAAGATCAACCTGCTGATTGGGGATACGTCAGGTTCCGGGATACAAGGAGCCGGAATTATAACCTCCTATTGAATAGCTACAACGAGAACAAGATCGCAATTGATATTATCAGAACAGATTCCATAAAGATATTTGGCGATCGCGTTTCTGGTACCGGCGAGTTTTTAAAAATTGATTCAACTGTTAGCCACCTCGATACAAGTCAGGACGATGAATTAGTTGACAAGTTCTCTGTTGATTCGGCGATCATGGGTCCAATCATGGACAATCCTTCCGATCCATTTAAAGGGATGAGCAAATTGGCAGGCAGAAAAAATATTTTGGTTACGGAGTGGGGCCCATACGATTTCAGGTCACCCGTTATGTGGAACGCGAATCCTATTGATACGGGTGACATCATGCTGTTTGACATCAAGGGCCCTTCGGGAAAATGGAAGATACTTTCTTACAAGGGTCTTGATAGCATTTCGGCTGAAACGGGAACTATACCGGCAACAATTACTGGCAGAAAATTAAAGGGCGAAGGAATTGATATCGATATTCGACTTGAATATATCGGTGATGAAATAACCACTCAATATGGCGAAACGATTTCTAAGGGTAAGCCTTATATCTTTTCTTTCCAAAGATTTTTCCAGCCGATCGACTGGGTAGTTAATTGGTTTGCTCTTGATTCATCAAATGTTGCACACGGTGATCCTGTAAAAACCGAGAAAGTAAATCAATTGAGTTATGCGTGGTGGGGAGGAATAAAAGCAGGAGCACAATATACGCGGTTTGAGACGGTAGCCGAGGGTATCGGAAATTTTCAACAAGGAATTTATGAGTTCGGAATAACCTGGGATGATGGAGCCAGGTTATATGTTGACGGCAAACTGATAATTGACGAGTGGGATCCGGCAAAATATAATTTTGACGAATCTACTCCGCACCGGCGCGTAAAAATAAACCTGGCTGGAGGAAAACACCAACTTCGTGTGGAACATATTGAATTAGGAGGCTTCGCTGCATTAGCCTTGTCAATAAAAAAATCAAGATAAGTTTTGATGTCATTTTTAATATTGGAATGATTTCTGTTAAATTTTATCAATCGGCATAACAACTGATCTCAAGATGCGTTTCGGATAAACAAATCAACCATGAAAACTGTAATCACAATACTCTTTGGATGCTTTGGCTGCCTCTTTGCTTATTCCCAAAGAACAGTTCAAAACGATTTCGAGAAAGAGAATTTTTTCCGGGTTGGATTTAATGCGGGTTTCAACATAAATAAAATTCAGGGAAGATCTTTTAAAGACGACTTTAGATATAATTATGATCTGAGAGGATTTCTGCAATTCAATTTCTCCAGGAAATTTGGTCTTCAACCGGAGGTTACATTCATACAAGCCTCCTCAGAAGAGTCCGATGATTTTTCAGACATCTATGATGATATCGCCCTACAGGGCGACCAGTTAAAAGCAAAATTAAATTACCTGCAGTTTGGCAGTATGTTGAATTTGAATGTGGGTCCTACTCAAAGAATAAAACTGCAACTAGGGCCACAATGGGGTATACTTCTAAGCGAACATGTAGATAGCCTGAAGACTCCACGGGACATTTTTAAAAATGGTGATTTTTCAATAGCCGGTGGAATTATGATCCAATTGCCATTTGTCCACATCGGCGGTCGGTTTGCACAGGGACTTACAAATATCAATGATATCGATGACAGGGATAAATGGAAAAACCAGTCCTTTCAACTATTTGCAGGCATCACGTTTTGAAGATTACTTATTGGTTAAACTTTCTCAATTGATTTTTTCTTAACAGTTTATTTTTCCTTTGTACATTAACTTGGATACAAAATCAAGACTATGCGAATAGTTTTACTTACCATTTTAACCATTGTCCTCTTAACTTCCTGCTCACACTATCAGTACGTGACAGTTGATAGCCCCGGGATCACCAAAAATGACAACCGGGAATTCGTAGCAGAAAATGACAGTGTCAGGTTTCAATACAATTTTAACGGCATCAATGCACCCATCAAGATAACTATCCAAAACAAATTGGATGTGCCTGTTTATATCGATTGGCAGCAATCAGCTTTAATAGTAAATGACAAGGCAATCGCGTATGCTCCGAGCACCGTTCCTCTGGATGGATCTTTCGCCGGATCTACCATTCGATGGACGTCCAGTCCGTATTCTGCCACATCCGGCACCCTCAATGGCGAGCTCAGGCTACCCGACAAAATTGAATTTATTCCTCCCCATTCATATATAACAAACGTGCCCATGGGAGTAACCAACCAACTTGTACTGGATCTGCCTGACTCGGTATTTCAGAAAAAGAAGGTGCCGAATGTAGGGAGCGACCCGGTGAATGTAAAACACGCCAGTTTTACGGTGGAAAACTCACCGCTGCAATTCAAAAGTTATTTAACCTTATCGTTTGGCGATAAAGATGCGCGCCCAATAGCTTTTCAGCACTCTTTCTTTATATCCGAGATATACTCGACGGGAATCGACCCCTCTAATTTTTGGTTTAGTGGGCAAAATATGGGCGATCAATATTATGTGAGACAAACGACTGGTTTTGGAAGAGGTTTCGGAATTGTCGGAGGCGTGGCGCTGCTGTCGGCAGTAGATGCGCTGAATCAGTCCCTGAGGGAGAAATCGGACCATAAATACCCGAAGAACTAAAAATTCATTCCAAAACTTTGTCTGTTTAAGATCATCCACTTATCTTTGCGCTCCCAAATTCAAATGGGTAATTTCATACATGTCGCAGAGAATCAGAATCAAATTACAGTCCTATGATCATAATCTGGTGGATAAATCCGCCGAAAAGATCGTCAAGACCGTGCGTAGCACTGGCGCCGTAGTAACAGGACCTATTCCTTTGCCTACGCGAAAAAAAGTTTTCACCGTGCTTCGCTCACCGCATGTAAACAAAAAAAGCCGTGAACAATTTCAGCTAGCGACTCACAAGCGCCTGCTGGATATTTATACTTCAAGTTCCCGCACAGTGGATGCATTGAGTAAACTGGATCTTCCGAGCGGTGTAGAGGTTGAGATCAAAGCGTGACAGGTAATTCGTAAGTCCGTTTTTTAGTTCTTTTTATAAAATTTCATCTCTCAATCTTGTCCTTTGGACAATGAAAAAAGAGCTCTGATCTGCGGTACGGGATTCAGTAAAACCTGAAAATTCCGGTAATTCGCAAAAAAATATAAACAAGCCCTTCGAGGTTTGTTTATCATCGGTACTTCCATCGTTTGCGAGCGTGAGCAAAGCAAACAAATAGCAGTCCTCTTAGAATAAAAAACCGCCTTTACAGGGACTGCGGCGGTAAAGGGAAAAGGTCGATGATGAACCAGGATTGAAGACCAATTTTAATTTGGCTGGTCTGTCTTGTACAACCTTGCGGGGAAAAACCGTAAGAAAATGAAAGGTATCATTGGAAAAAAAATTGGGATGACCAGTGTCTTCGATCCTACAGGCAAGCAAACCGCTTGCACGATAATAGAGGCAGGTCCATGTGTTATTACACAAGTCAGAACAAAAGACGATGATGGCTATAGCGCTCTTCAACTTGCATTTGGCGACAAGAACGAAAAACACTCCAACAAATCTGAAACAAATCATTTCGCCAAGTCAAGCACTTCTCCCAAAAAATTTGTAAAAGAGTTTCGGGATTTCTCTGTTGAGAAAAATATTGGTGAAACAATCACCGTCGACATTTTTTCCGAAGGGGAAAAAGTAGATGTTGTCGGTACTACAAAAGGTAAAGGCTTCCAGGGTGTCGTAAAGCGTCATGGATTCAGCGGCGTTGGTGGTGCGTCGCATGGTCAGCACGATCGTTCCAGAGCTCCCGGATCATTGGGTAATTCTTCAGATGCAAGCCGTGTAATGAAGGGGATACGTATGGCGGGCCGTATGGGCACTGACAGGGTTAAACTAAAAAACTTGAAAGTCGTTAAAATATTCCCGGAGAAAAATTACATACTGATCAGTGGTTCTGTTCCGGGTCACAATGGTTCAATTGTTTTAATTCAGAAATAATATGCAAGCAGACGTTTTAGATATAAAAGGAAAGAAAACTGGCAGAACGATTGAACTGCCCGATGAGATCTTCGGCATAGAGCCAAACGACCACGTGATTTACCTGGCCGTGAAACAATACCTGGCTGCTCAACGGCAGGGCACTCACAAAGTGAAAACCCGTGCAGAAGTGCATGGTGCCAGCCGCAAATTGCATCGCCAAAAAGGTACGGGCGGCAGCCGTAAGGGAAATATTCGTAACCCCCTGTATAAAGGCGGTGGTACTGTATTTGGCCCCAAACCTCATGGCTACGATATCAAACTCAATCGTAAAGTAAAAGATCTTGCTAAGGTTTCAGCTCTTTCTCATAAAACAAAAGGGAATTCAATTTTTGTAGTGGAAGATATTAATCTCGATGCGCCCAAAACAAAAACATTTACGGACATGCTGGGCGGCCTAAAGGCTGATGGGAAGAAAGTGTTGTTCGTAATTCCTGAATACAACGATAATCTTTACCTGAGCTTTAGAAATGTTCCTGCGGTGAACGGAATTTTGTTGAGCGACATGAATACGTATGATGTAGTGAATGCAGATGTGGTGGTACTAACGGAGAGCGCAGCAAAGATCTTTTCCGAAGAAGAGGTAGAAGCATAATTAAAATTTAAAAAGAAAGCAATGAAACTTTCTGATGTATTGATAAAGCCGATCTTAAGTGAAAAAGCAAATGCTCAACAAGACAAGTTGAGACGGTATGCTTTTAGAGTGGCCAAGAAAGCAAATAAATTGGAAATTAAGAAAGCGGTAGAAGAGTTTTATGGTGTCACTGTAGTTGATGTGAATACGTCAACCAGCCCCGGAAAGAATAAAACGCGCTATACAAAAGCAGGTTTTATTTCCGGTCAAAAGCCGTCGTTTAAAAAGGCTTTTGTAACGGTTGGCGAGGGCGATACTATTGACATGTATTCGAACATTTAAGCTTTTGTTCTCAGCGGGAACTTTGAGCACAAATTGTTTTTGACTATTAAATTATGGTAACAAGCGCCGAGAAGTCTTGATTATTAAAAGTTTTAAAAATTACTTCCCGAAAGGGTTTGGGTATGGCAGTAAAAAAGTACAAACCGGTAACAGCAGGCACTCGTTGGAGGATCGGGAATGCTTATGCTGAAGTAACGACCAATGAACCTGAAAGGAGCTTACTGGAAACAAAGAAAAGTACTGGCGGACGTAATTCATCTGGCCATTTGACCATGAGGTACATGGGCGGTGGTCATAAAAAGAAGTATCGTATCATAGATTTCCGGCGCAATAAAAAGAATGTGGAGGCAACCGTAAAAACGATCGAATATGATCCTAATCGTACTTGCTTCATTGCGTTAGTGGAGTACACAGATGGTGAATTGAGATATATCATTGCTCCGCAAGGATTACAAGTGGGTAATAAAATTATTAGTGGGGATGATGTTGCTCCTGAAATTGGAAATGCGTTGCCGATGAAGAATATGCCTTTGGGTACAAATATTCATAACATAGAAATGCAACCTGGCCAGGGTGGCAAAATTTCAAGAAGTGCCGGGTCGTCTACTCAGCTAACCAACAAAGAAGATAAATATGCTATTTTGAAAATGCCGAGCGGGGAGTTGAGAAAAGTGTTGATTAATTGTTATGCAACTGTTGGTGTGGTAAGCAATAGTGACCATAGTTTGCAGAGCATGGGTAAAGCAGGCCGCAATCGGTGGAGGGGAATTCGCCCTCGCAACCGGGGTGTAGCCATGAACCCCGTTGATCACCCAATGGGTGGCGGCGAAGGAAAGGCATCGGGTGGTCAGCCAAGAAGCAGAAATGGACAATATTCGAGAGGTTTGAAGACACGCAAGCCGCACAAAGGCAGCGATCACCTGATCATTCAAAGAAAGAATGGAAATAAGTTAACGAAATAATAAAAACAGGATCGGGATTCCATCTTGCAATATGGAGGCCTCGATTTCGAATTAAAAAAATATATGGCACGTTCGATTAAAAAAGGTCCTTATGTAGCCAGTCATCTTGAAAAAAAGGTATTGGCTATTAATGAAGGCAAAAGCAAAAAAACGGTGTTAAAGACATGGAGCCGTCGCTCGACTATTACGCCGGATTTTGTAGGACACACATTCGCGGTACATAATGGAAATAAATTTATTCCAGTATACGTGACTGAATTTATGGTGGGACATAAACTAGGTGAGTTCGCACCTACAAGACAATTTAAAGGACATTCAAGCAAAAAGATTGCTGAAGGATAGTAGTGATGTCAGAAGTTCCGGGTCATTAACACAGCCCGTTATCCAGAATTCAAAATTTAATAAATGGAAGCAACAGCAAAACTTAGAAACTACCCCACATCGCCACGCAAAATGCGTTTGCTGGCCGACCTGATTCGTGGTCATAAAGTAGAGCGGGCCCTGGCAATATTGGAACATAATCCCAAGCATCCCGCAGTGCCTTTGAGAAAATTGGTATTAAGTGCCATTAATAACTGGAAACAAAAAAATGAAAGTGGCGATGAAGGCGACCTGGTGGTAAAAACAATTTTTGTAGATGGTGCAAGAACTCTAAAGCGTATGAGGCCAGCTCCACAAGGTAGGGGCTATCGTGTTCGGAAACGCAGCAATCACGTAACGCTTATAGTAGACGTGAAGAATAAATTTGTTCCGGAGGAATTGGTGGAAGAAATAAAAGAAGAAGAAGCGGCAGAAGAAACAAAGGCAACAAAACCTAAGAAGGCAGCCAGGAAAGCAGCGCCAAAAAAGGCTGCAACAAAAAAGGCAGCCAAGAAAAAATAAATTATAAAACAATTACCAAATACAAGTATTGCTTGCTATTCGGTTCCTGGAATTTTAAAAATAAAACATGGGTCAAAAAGCGAATCCGATCGGTAACAGGTTAGGTATCATCCGTGGATGGGAATCTAACTGGTATGGTAATAAAAAAGATTTTGCTGCCAAACTGATCGAGGATAATAAGATCAGGACTTACCTGAATGCCCGTATCAATAAAGGCGGTATTTCAAAGATCGTTATTGAAAGAACGCTGGGTAAGCTGATCATTACTATTCACACATCAAAGCCAGGCATTATCATCGGTAAAGGTGGCGGTGAAGTGGATAGGATCAAAGAAGAGTTGAAAAAACTTACCGCCAAGGAAGATGTACAGATCAACATTCTTGAGATTCGTCGTCCTGAACTGGATGCCATGATTGTTGCCGATACAGTAGCCAGGCAAATTGAAAACAGGATCAATTATAAAAGAGCGATCAAAATGTCAATTGCCTCTGCTCTGCGCATGGGTGCCGAGGGGATCAAAGTAAAAGTAGCCGGCCGGTTAGGTGGTGCAGAAATCGCCCGTACTGAAGAAATCAAGCAGGGACGCGTTCCCCTTCATACTTTCCGTATGGATATTGACTATGCAAATGTTTTTGCCCTGACAGTTTACGGAAAGATTGGTATCAAAGTATGGATTTGCAAAGGAGAGATTCTTACAAAAAGAGATCTGAATCCAAATTTTGTTGGTGGCAAGAGTGATGTAAGCGATAGGAGAGACAGAAGAGAAGACAGGCGCGATGATAGAAGAGATCGCAGGGACGACAGGAGAGGTGGTGGCGGCGGTGGAGACAGACGTGGAGGTGGCGATAGAAGAGGCGGTGGTGGAGGAAGAAGATAATTGACATCAACCTCATTTTACAAAGCAGTAGAATTTTATAAAGTTGGAGCTCGAAGCTCCGGCAAAAGATAAAAGCTAAAAAATGCTACAACCGAAAAGAACGAAGCACAGGAAAATGCAGAAGGGGCGCATGAAGGGTGATGCGAAGCGTGGAACTACCATTGCATTTGGTTCGTATGGATTGAAGGCGCTTGATCAACATTGGTTGACGGATCGCCAGATTGAAGCAGCACGACAGGCACTGACTCGACACATGAAACGCGAAGGAAATGTATGGATCCGTGTTTTCCCCGATAAACCAATAACTCGTAAGCCACTTGAGGTGAGAATGGGGAAGGGTAAAGGAAATCTTGAATTCTGGGCTGCAGTCATAAAGCCAGGCCGTATTTTATTCGAAGTAGATGGAGTTTCTCAGCAAACGGCAAAGGAAGCATTAGAATTGGCTGCGGGGAAATTGCCTATTAAAACAAAATTCATTATAAGGAGAGACGTAGTATCATAATTGCGAAAATTGGAATTGGGAAAATGGCAATTTTTCAATTTCAAAATCCCAAAAATTTCAAAATAACTAAACAGATGGGAAAGCTAACGGAATTTCAAAAGAGCATTCACGGCATGAATGAGCAGGATTTGAAGGCCAGGATTAAAGAAGATGAATTGCGGTTAAAAAGACTGCAATTCGCTCATGCAATTTCTCCACTGGAGAGCCCGATTACGATTCGTAATCTTCGTCGTGATGTCGCTCGTTTGAAAACAGAATTAAAGAAAAAAGAAGCGGAAGCATAAAACAGCAACGAGCTACGAGCTTTGTGCTACGAGCCGTAAAGTTCAAAAAATGTATTAATTGCTCACAGCTCAAAGCTAAGAGCTCAAAGTTTAAAACAATGGATGAAAGAAATTTGCGTAAAACAAGGATCGGCGTGGTTACCAGTAATAAAATGGTAAAAACGATCACTGTTGCCGTAGAAAGAAAAGTAAAACATCCTATCTACGGAAAGTTTGTAAAAAAGACTACTAAGTTCCATGCGCATGATGAAAAGAATGAGTGCAGTATTGGCGATCTGGTAAAGATCATGGAGACACGCCCGTTAAGCAAGACAAAAAGATGGAGACTGGTAGAAATAGTCGAGAAAGTAAAATAAGAAGTTATGTGCTATAAGCCCTGGGCTTTTAGCTATAAGAATAAATGAGAATTGTTGTAATGCTAAAGGCTCGCAGCTAATAGCTCAAAGCTTAAAAATATGATACAGCAGGAAAGTCGGTTGAATGTCGCGGATAACAGTGGCGCAAAGGAGGTGCTTTGCATCCGCGTTCTTGGTAACAGTGGTCAACGCTATGCAAAAATTGGAGATACAATCGTTGTTACCGTAAAAGATGCATTGCCCGCAGGTGGAATTAAGAAAGGCACCGTGACAAAGGCGGTTATCGTACGCACAACGAACAAATTACGTCGGAAAGATGGTTCTTACATAAGATTTGATGATAATGCCGTGGTGTTATTGTCACAAGCAGATGAACCGCGCGGAACCCGCATATTCGGCCCCGTGGCGAGAGAGCTTCGTGATAAGGGATATATGAAAATTATTTCACTGGCGCCTGAAGTGCTTTAGGAAGCTGCTAGCTACGAGCGATGAGCTACGAGCTATGATAAAAATGTTTTAATTGCTCGCGGCTGAAAGCTAAGAGCTCAAAGTTTAGTAAAAAATGAAAACGAGATTTAAACCCAAGTACAATATCAGGAAAGGCGATAGCGTAGTAGTTATTGCTGGTGATGATAAGGATTTGACTAAACCACGCACGATAAAACAAGTGCTGGTGGCTGAAGGAAAGGTGATCGTTGAAGGTGTGAATTTTATTTTAC
>DASXOT010000681.1:0-3644 GCA_036494065.1 Chitinophagaceae bacterium | reverse complement strand
TCTTGAAGGCGTCAATTAAATGCTCCCTTTTTCTCCTCGGAATTCTATTCGTCTTATCCGACTTGTCCTGGATCATTATGATTTCGGTTGTGGGTGCCAAGCCGGGTTCATATAAATAAGGGATAGACAATAAAGAGAGTTTATCCTGCAGCCGCTGGCTGTTGGCAAAAGCATATTCAGCGCCGCGTACCGCTCTTCTTCGGCGGATATCGCAAAATAAATCGATTTCATTATCGGTTAATTTTTCAAAAAATTCTTTTTCGGATGATCCGTAGACGCCTATTGTACAAATGTTGGGGAGACTCATGGTTGATGATTTTAATTTTCATAAGCCAGATGAGTTTGTTCGCGATGGAAATTCACAAAGCAAGTTACGATCTTATTGATGCACGCGACTTATTTTACAACAAAAAATTAGCACACATCGAATGTGCTTATCGCGTAAGTACTTTTTAAAATACTGTAAGTTGCAGTTTTATGATCCATCAATATTTTTTAGGGGAAAGACTTTGCGTTTATCCGCAATCCTTCTTTCCATTTTCAATGGCAACGTCTGCATAGCCGACACTTACAATGGAAAAATCAAACTTTATAACACGAAAAATAATACCATTACTACTATTATTTCCGGTCTCAATGAACCCAACGGCATGATAGTTATCGTTATGAATTATGGATAACGGATACGAATAACAATCGCATCGTTAAATATGACCTTACCCGTAAAACAAAAGAGATTTTAAAAATAAAGCCACGGTCAGGTTGATCATTTCAGAATATTCCTGATCGCATTTACATATTGATCATTATCGGTGATTCCATTGTGCCCCTGGTTGTGAAGAGTAATCAATGTATCAGCTGGCTTCATCAATTTTTTCAGTTGCAACGAAGAACGATAATCGATCACTTCATCCCGGTCTCCATGAAAAACAACGATTGGCATTTTACATTTAGCAAAATATTTCTTTGTATCAAACTTATACTTCAAAAGAAAAGTGGGAATACCGGGATAGTTTTGCTTCATCAGGTCAGTTAGGCTGTAGTAAGGTGCCTGCAATATCAATAGTCTTGGATTATTAGAAGAAGCTATTTCGGCCGCAGCGGCTGTGCCAATTGAATAGCCAAGAACAATGATCTTATTCTCCTCATACAAGGTCTTGATTGAATCGTACGCTGTTTGAATATCCTGGTAATATTGAGCTTCACTCGAAATGGAACCTTCACTCTTTCCATAGCCTCTATAGTCAAGCATAAAAACGTCATAGTTTAGATCGGTGTATCTTTTAGCAATGCTTCCCCAACTATCTAATGCGCCAGCATTACCATGCAGATAAAAGATCAGGCCCTTCGAACTGTCGGCCATGAAGAGAATACCATTGAGCAGTTTATGATCCGTCGTCGTAATATTTAACTCGCGGAATTTTTGATCGAATGAAAATTTGAATTGTTTATCCAGTTTATAAGGAAAGAAAATAAGTTTCTCCTGGAAAAAGTAAAGGGCAGCACAGATCATCACGTAAACAATAACTAGAATTTTCAGAATCCTGAAAACTACTTTTTTTATATTTCCCAGCGGCATTACCGATAAATATAAGCCTCCGGACAGGGAATTACAAATAAGTGCGGTCGAATTTCATGGATTTACGGATGTCGCTCCTCAAGCAACGTTTTCAAACCGGAAAGCATCATTGTCCAGTTTTTTTCAGACTCCATCTTAGCCTCCTCTGTGGGATTTTTGTCCTGGGATAAGGAAATTTTCGTTTTATTTTTATCTTCCTCCAGATCGATCGTAACGATGTGGTAGTTTTCAGGAGCATCGATTTGTCCGCCCAGCGGGCTAAAATGACTATACTGCAATCTTTTTTTGGGATGTATTTCAAGTATTTCGCCTTTATCTTCATAAGGCTTTCCCTTCCAATCCCCTTTCCACACAATCTTACTTCCTCTTTTCCAGTCGGAAACAACAGTAGTATTAAACATATACTTTTTTATTTCCGCGGGACTAACAAGTGCTTCCCAAACTTCTTCAACCGGCGCATTAATGATTGTTTCGGAGATGGCGATCAGGTTTTTTGATTCCATTACAATGAGTTGTAGGCAAATCTTTCCAAACGCAATGCCAGTTTGAAAAAGAAAGACATAGCGGGTTTAAATATTTTATTTTCAGAAATTATTGAAACTTCGAAATAAAGTATTAGCTTTGCGTGAAAATAACAGTTACGAATATTACCGCCTACATACTCTATCTCATCCTGACTTATATTATTACTGTGCAGGTAGGCTGGAGTTTTTACAAAAACGGCGAGATCTATATACTGCAGCTACTTCAAGGAGACAGAAAGCTGACATTGTTCATTAACAAAATGCTGCTGACTGGTTACTATCTCCTGAACTTGGGCTACGCGGCCCTGATGCTGAGTAGGTGGAAAACCATCCACACTCCAACGGAAATATTTCTCAGCGTTACGACGATGACGGGAAAAATCATGCTTACCCTGGCCGTCATCCATTTTATGAACATGACGGCGATTTTTCTATACAGTAAAAAATATAATAACCACATTGTTCATCATAAAAACTAACATTATGAACACTTCTTTAAACTTCATTGCCTACCTCATCTATCTTCCAATTGTGATCGTCCTTACATGGTATGTCGCCCACATTTTGTTCAAAAACAGCAAGGTCTTTATGCTGGATATTTTTCATGGTCGTGCTGAAATTGCGCTTTCTACTAACAAACTCTTTGAAACCGGTTTCTATTTGCTAAACCTCGGCTTCGCTCTTGTTATCATGACTATTGTGTCAGACATAACAAACAGTCGCTCTTTGCTTGAAATAATAAGTAGCAAAATCGGGGGCTTTAGTATTTACCTTGGGATTATGCTGTTTTTTAATCTCTACCTTTTTTTTCGTGGCCGGCGGATTTCAAAATTGAGGGCTGCGCCTGTCGAAAAAACAAAAGAAGTAAAAGAATAAATGGTGACCGTAATCCAAATTGTAACCTTTTCTGTCCGTCTTACTCCAATGTGAAGTAATAATCTTTAAAATCATTGAATATGAAATCATGTAAACCATTGCCTGCCCTCGAAAGTTAGTCCGGGTAAAACTTGTAGTCATTCCCAGGCTTGGAGGAACTTGATTCTACGTTGCGAGCAAAACTGCTTTAATACAATTGTCTGTTTTTTTGTCGAATACTTCGTATGCCCTTGCGCCCTCTTTTAACGGAAATTCATGTGTAATAATGTTTTCTATATCATAACTCTGGGGCACTTCTTCTGACAATAATTTTTTGGAGTAATAGTAAGCAGGACAGCGACCGCTTTTGTAAGTGATATTTTTATTGTACGCCTCAATGGGAGAGAAGGAGAAATGATCGGCTGTATGAACACCTACCGAGGAGATAATTCCTCCCGGTCTAACAAGATCAATCGCCAATTTCAATGTTTCGCTGCTACCAACCACTTCCATTACGGCATCAGCTCCCCGGCCTTGTGTAACGCCCAGGATTTGTTCTTTTACATTCACCGATGATGGGTTTAACGGAATAGCACCGAAATCCATCGCTTTTCCAAGTCGTTCGGGGATCATGTCAATCGCAAATAAATTCTCTGCGCCAAGATGCTTCGCGGCCAGAACAGCCA
>DASXOT010000680.1:0-3555 GCA_036494065.1 Chitinophagaceae bacterium | reverse complement strand
ATGGAAGTTATGAGTTTGATGTTGTGGTAAAAGATAAACGGATCAATAACCTGGTGCTGCACATGGGTGGTATGCATAATGTGGAAAATTCAGTGGCAGCGATAACGGTCGCAAGTTCTTTGGAAATTGATGAGGAGAAGATCAGATCAGCAATCGGGGATTTTAAGGGTGTAAAACGACGATTTGAATACATCGTAAAAAATAACAGAATCGTCTTCATTGACGACTATGCCCACCATCCTGAAGAACTGAGAGCATTGATCAATAGTGCCAAAACTTTGTTCAGGCAAAGGAAATGCACCATCATTTTTCAACCGCACCTGTTTAGCAGGACACGAGACCTGGCAAACGGGTTTGCAGAAGTACTCGATTTAGCTGATGAAATTATTTTATTGCCAATCTATCCTGCAAGAGAGTTGCCAATGGAAGGTGTTAATAGCGGAATGATCTTGCAGAAAATGACGAAAGAGAATAAAAGAGTTTTAACCAAAGATGAACTGATGGACTGGATCAGGATGGACTATGCAAGAAATATCAATACAGAATTTGGTGAAGTGCTGATAACAGCAGGAGCAGGCGACATTGACCTGCTGGTAGGGCCGATCGGGGCTGTGATTGAAAAAATTTGAAAGATTCCCGGAATGAATAACCACAGGGCAGTCTGTGGTCAAAAAATATAAAATGACTACGAAGGAAATAATGAAGAGGACAGTTTTTGTATCGCTGACGCTCCTGGCGTGTAGCGGCCTGGTTGTGCTGCTCGTAGCGGCAATCGGAAAGAAGAATCATGAGTTGTGTAAGGATTATGAGATAACGGTCAAAGGGGCTCAAAAAAGCTTTTTTATTAGCGAGAATGACATCCGAAAAATGCTGAACACTGCGACTAATGGCAAGATAAAGAATGAAAAGATCACTGATTTTAATCTTAGAAAACTTGAGGCGCAGTTAAAAGAGAATGCGTGGGTACAGGACGCAGATCTTTATTTTGATAATAAAGAAGTGCTGCATGTTTCGGTACAGGAAAAAGAACCCATTGCCAGGATATTTACAACTTCAGGCAGATCTTTTTATATAGACAGCGGCACAAAGCAAATACCATTGTCCGGATTGATGAGTGCCAAGGTACCTGTGTTTACCGATTTTCCGGATAAGAAATCTCTCAGTACAAAGGACAGCATTTTATTAAATGACGTAAAAAGAACGGCAAACTTCATTTTGAGTGATCCCTTTTGGATGGCGCAAACCGAACAAATAGATATTACATCAGATAGAAATTTTGAAATGATTTCAACGGTAGGCAATCATGTCGTGAAGCTGGGTAATGGTGACGATATCGACAAAAAATTTCGCAGACTGCTCATTTTTTATCAACAGGTCATGAGCAAAACGGGGTTTGACAGATACAAATTTGTGGATGTTGAATATGATGGACAGGTGATTGGGACAAAGGAGAAAATCAGCAAAGTGGACTCCGTACAGTTAAGAAAGAATGTAGAGAAATTATTACTGGAAGCAAGGAAAATGCAGCGGGACACAACTGCCGCCCTGCCCGTAAGCCTCCAAAAAGAAAATACGGAAGATAATAATATCTCTCCTGCTCAGCCGGAGGGAACCGACTTACATGTTCAGGCACAAAACAATTCAGCCCTTGTGAAAACTACGATTACGAAACCAAAACTTATTCGTAAAACAGAAGAAAAAAAACCAAAAGCTGTGATGCCAGGGAAGAGCAATTAAAAATCAAAAATTCAAAATGGAAAACCATAAACGCAAGTCGTCAATCAATATTAACTAACAGCAACACAACAACTAAAAACAGCATACTATGAACAACGAACAACCCATTATTGTCGGTCTTGACATTGGAACCACCAAGATTGCAGTGATTGCCGGACGTAAAAATGAATTTGGCAAACTGGAAATACTTGGATTTGGGCGCGCCAATAGCAACGGTGTAAAGCACGGGCAGGTGCTAAACATCGATGAAACGATCAAAGCCATCAAAACAGCGCTGGAGAACTGTTATGCTTCCAACCCCAACCTGGAGGTGAATGAAGTATATGTCGGCATTGCAGGTCACCACATCAAAAGCCTACAAACACGCGGTGATATAGTGAGGCAAAATACAGAAGATGAGATCACGCAGGCGGAAATTGATCAACTCGTTGCCGATCAATACAAGACTTATATTCCCGCCGGAGACCAGATTATTGACGTGATACCACAGGAATTTACAGTTGACAATTTTCAGAACATTACCCGACCAATTGGATACGGTGGCGTAAAATTAGGCGCCAATTTTCACATCATTACCGGCGACAAGAACGCAATTCGCAATATCAATCGCAGCGTTGAAAAAGCAGGTTTGGATACAAAGGACCTCGTGTTACAACCATTGGCATCTTCCTCAGCAGTAATGGGACAAGAAGATCTTGAAGCCGGCGTTGCAATTGTAGATATCGGCGGCGGCACCACTGACCTGGCAGTTTTTTATGAAGGCATTTTGAAGCACACGGCAGTTATTCCTTTCGCAGGTGAAAATATCACCAATGATATAAAAACAGGTCTTGGCGTTTTAAAGACACAGGCAGAACAAATGAAGGTTCAGTTCGGAAGTGCTTTGTCAAATGAGGCCAAAGCAAATGCATATATTACTATTCCTGGTTTGCGTGGGATGCCCGCAAAAGAAATTAGCGTAAAGAATCTTGCCAACATCATCCAAGCAAGAATGAATGAAATACTTGATTTTGTCACTTATCATTTGAAACAAGTCGGTTTGGACAATAAAATGCTGAATGGAGGTATTATCCTAACGGGTGGAGGTGCTCAATTGAAACATTTGATACAATTGACTGAGTATGTAACCGGCCTTAACGCCCGGATAGGTTTTCCTAATGAACATCTCGCTGCCGGACATATTGAAGAATTGGCGAAGCCTACTTATTCAACCTGCATCGGTTTAATTCTGAAAGGATATGATGACTATGAACATAACCGTAAACAATTTGAAAAAGAATATAAAAAAGTGGATGTACCTGATGGGCTAAGGAAAAATGCAGACGAAGAAGAAGAGCTGGTTGAAGACATGGTAAGCACAGAGAATATAAAAAAGAGGAAAAATCTTACCGGCTTCTGGGGCAAATTCAAAGACGGGATCATTGATTTGTTTAAAGAAGAAGACAAAGCATTTTGATTGGGAAGGCAGGACTGCAAGCCTCCATTGAAGAGCAATCTCCTAATTTAAAAATTCCACTTTTTAACCCAAATACTAATCTATTAAAAACTAAGTAATGATACATTTTGATCTTCCTAAGGAAAAATCATCCATTATAAAAGTGATCGGCATCGGTGGTGGTGGCAGCAATGCAGTCAACCATATGTTCAGCCAGTCTATTGACGGCGTCAACTTCATTATTTGTAATACCGACGCACAGGCGATTGCTTTAAGCGACGTACCAAATAAAGTGCAACTTGGGCCGCACCTTACCCAGGGTCTTGGTGCGGGTGCAAATCCAGAAATCGGCAGACAGGCGACTGAAGAATCGCTTGAAGAGA
>DASXOT010000679.1:0-4684 GCA_036494065.1 Chitinophagaceae bacterium | reverse complement strand
AAAATGTAAAATGAAAAATGTAAAAAAAGCAGCCCCTAAAAAATGAGCTGCTATCTGTGAGTCTGAGTTGTTAAAGTCGAAATGCAAAATGAAAGTTTAAGAACTGGTATCTTTCATTTTGCATTTTATATTTAAAAGGCTTTCGCAGGCTGTTTCGTACCTAATGCCAGGTTCCGCTGACTGATCATGTCATTCATTACTTTCACTGCCTGGTCAAGATAGATGTCTTTGGTAAGACCTTTTAGCCAGTTGTCAAATCTTTCCTGCTTTGTTTTATCGTAAGAAAATTGATTCGCATCTTTGGGAATTACAGAAACGTCAAGCGAGTCTTTTAATTTTTCAAGAGTTTCATCCTGCCTCACTGTAGCCTGTATTGCTTTTTGTTCCTGGCGATATTTATCCAATTGCAAAGAATGGTCTTTGTTATTTTGTTTTTCCAACCACTCGGAATTAGCACCGATGGTTTTGAAAACATCATTATTGCTCAACCGCTGCTCTTCCAGTCTCTTTATTGCATTTATATCATATCCCGGATTCCACGGAGTATAACTTGCCTTTGAAATTTCGTCCCAGGGCAAAGCATCGGGATCATCCTTTTCCCTTAGCTTAAGATCTTCATATTTATCTGAAAGAACAATATCGGAAGACACTCCTTTTAACTGGGTAGAACCACCATTGATACGATAGAATTTTTGCAAAGTAAGCTTAACTGTACCCAGGTCAGAATTTGAACCCAATACATTAGAAGAAAAATCTAATCCAATATTTCTCTGAACGGTACCCTTACCATATGTTGAAGTACTACCAATGATTACACCACGATCGTAATCCTGGATGGCTGCCGCAAAGATCTCCGATGCCGAGGCACTGAATTCATTAACCATTACGGCAAAGGGTCCATCATACAAAACGGAACGATCTTTATCTCTCAACACCTGTGGTTGTTTGCCATCGCGATCTTTTACCTGCACAACAGGGCCTTCATCAATAAACAACCCCGCCATTTGAACAACATCATACAACGAACCACCGCCATTATTACGAAGGTCTAAAATGATACCATCAACTTTTTCATCTTTTAATTTCTTAACCTCGTTTTCAACGTCCTTCGAACAACGTGCCCCGTTGGGGTTGTCGAAGTCCGCATAAAATTCGGGCAGATAGATATATCCTATCTTTTCTGAACCATTCTTTACAATCGCACTACGCGCAAATGTTTCCTCCTGCACAATCTTATCACGAGTAAGACTCACCGTCTTTATAGAACCATCTGATTTTTTCAATGTAAGTTTTACCTCGGTACCTTTTGTCCCGCGGATTAATTTCACGGCATCTTCGACTACATATCCCGTGAGATCAACAGGCTCTCCATCGCCCTGGGCAACTTTGAGGATCACATCACCTATTTGTATTTCTCCCGATTTCCAGGCGGGTGCGCCTGTTACAAGACTCGCAATTTTAATATTTCCATCATCGTATCCCAACTGTGCTCCAATGCCGAAAAATGTTCCGCTCATCTGTTCGTCGAAATAACGTTTGTCAACCGGCGGGAAAAATTCGGTATGCGGGTCCATTGAAGTCGTAATGTCGTTCACAAACATGTTGAACTTGTCGTCATCCGAAAATTTGTGACGAAAATGATCGAATGTGCGATCCATCACTCCCCTGACCTTCTGTCTTGCTTCTTTCTCCAACTCTTCATCCGATTTTACGACAAAATCTTTTTTGCCTTTATTTTTTTCCCGCAAATCAACTGACTCAGCGTAGCGATCAAGTGCGAGATATTTCAGCCGTTTTCTCCACATTTCCTTTAACTCAGCGTTGTTGGTGGGGGTCTTTACCTTGTCTGCATCGAGATTAATACTTTCATCAACGTTAAAGTCAAACGGCTGATCGAGGATTTCGTTGTATATCTTCGCTGCTTCTTCAATTCTTTTATTAAATATTTCTCCGGCCGCGAGGAAAAATTCTACCGGCGCATCACCTTTTAGCTCATCATCGATTTTCGTCTCATATTTCTTCAAAGCATCATAGTCCGATTGCATGAAAATATCTTTATCAGGATCAAGATCGTTCATGTATTTCTTAAACACTTCCTTCGAAAAATTGTCATCAATATTTTTAGGGCTATAATGGGCTTCTGAAAGCATTTGGCCCACATTTCTCAATATCTTTTCGTATTTGGAAGGGGGATTTGAGCTCTTTCCAAGGGATTGGAAGGCTACAAAAGTGCCTGCAACTATGAGCATCACAAGGATAGGGAGTCTTTTCATATTTGTCATATATTTTATCGCTTTGAGCATGATTCAAAAATAACGCAAAAACGGAGGATTTCGTACTCTTTCAGGCTTTTAACTATTGTTTTTGATGAAAGGCGTAAGTCGAATTTCTAATGGTTTGTTGCCCGTTTCCTGTTACAGGTTTTGGTATTACAGGTTATTGCCAGTAATCATTCCGCGAGATGGACAAACCATATAGATTAAAAAGATCAATTATCAACTATCTGATAGTAAGACGAGATAGACTCACTAAACCATCACTTCTAATTCTTCAATTCCTAAATCGTCATCCGGCAAACACAGCTCAAAGACTGGAAACAGGTCACAGGCAACGGCAGCTCCTTTCGCTTTTTTCTCTATCTTTGCCCGCTCAAATGGTGGCTGTAGCTCAGGTGGTTAGAGCATCAGATTGTGGTTCTGAGGGTCGTGGGTTCGAGACCCATCAGCCACCCTTCAAATCCCGATATAACCAAATCGGGATTTGTTTTTTGTTTACAATAATTAATATCTTTTTCGCGCAGGCTAATTGTTCAACAAGAAATAATAAAATCGATTTATAATTCATGTTTATGGAATGGCGGTTTCTTTTAATTCCTCTCGCATCAATGCTCAGTTGCTGGCTGGTGGTAAAACTTATTATTGCGATTCTGTTCAGGCCGTCACATCCTAAGTCTTTCGTTGGATTTAAAATACAGGGCGTGCTGCCTGCCAAACAGCCCTTCATAGCTAAACAAATTGGAATTCTCGTAGCTGAAAAATTCTTTTCTGCAAAAGCCATCGAAGAAAAGATCGCCGATCCCAAACATCTGCAAAAGATCATGCCCGAGATCGAGGCGCATATTGATGATTTTCTCCGTAATAAGCTAAAAAAGGAAATGCCATTCATCGGCGCTTTCATTGGGGAAAAAACTATTGTTTCGCTCAAAAAGGTTTTCATGAGCGAGCTCGAAAGCCTGTTTCCCAAAATCATAAGCCGCTTTTCTTCAAATATTGTTTCAGATTTTAATATCGGGCAAATGGTTACCAAAAAAATAGGGAGTATTTCAGTCAATGAAGTTGAAGGATCATTTCGCAGGCAGTTTTCGAAAGAGTTGCGTATGACAGAGGCCGCCGCTGTATTTATCGGGCTATTTATCGGCTGTATTGCTATGATCATCGTGATCCTTATCAAATGATGAGCGGCACAAGGTTTCTTATTCATAATCGTCAAACCACCATCCATCAATTTATTAAAACACGTTAAGGGGAAATCAAGACCTTGCAGCTTCAAAAATTCATAATGAGAAAAATAACGACCGGGTTCACTGCTTTACTCATTTCTACAATTCTATTTGCTCAAATGCCCGGCGGTAACCGGAGCGGGATGGCCCAGCAGATCACTGGCGGGTTTTACGGTAAAATAGTTGATTCAATCACGAATAAACCGATCGATGCCGCATCGGTCCAGTTGGTTCAAAACAAATACGATACTGCTACTAAAAAGAGAAAAGAAGTTGTGATAAACGGCATGCTGACAAAAAACAATGGTGAATTTAATATTGAAGGCGTACCGATAATGGGGCAATATAAATTGAAAATAAGTGCCATTGGATTTAAGTCCTTCGAGAAAAATGTGGCGCTGATCGATATGAGTGCATTCAGAAAAAATGGAAATAATAATGGTAACCAGGATATGTCCAGCATGCTGGGCAATCTTGATAAGGATCTCGGAAATATCAAACTTGAAATCGATCAAAAAGTGCTTGGGAACGTGACTGTGACTTCTTCCAGGCCTCTTGTGCAGCTTGGAATTGACCGAAAAATTTACAATGTCGAAAAAGACCTGAGTGCGGCGGGTGGAACGGCTGTTGATGTAATGAAAAACGTTCCTTCCGTTTCTGTTGACATCGATGGCAATGTCACTCTTCGAAATAGCAGCCCACAAATATACGTTGACGGAAGACCAACTACCCTCACACTTGACCAGATACCTGCTGATCAAATTGCAAGCGTGGAAGTAATTACAAACCCGTCTGCAAAATTTGATGCCTCTGGTGGAACTGCAGGAATTCTAAATATTGTACTTAAGAAAAATCGTAAAGCTGGATATAATGGCAACCTGAGAGCAGGTGTCGATATGCGTGGAAAAATAAATGGAGGAGGTGATATAAATATTCGCCAGGGGAAAATAAACTTTTTTGCCAATGCAAACTATGGACAACGGAAATCCATTTCTCATGGCACCACAGACCGATACACTTTCTTAGAAAATCCATTCACCAATCTTCATCAGTTAGACAAAACAATCAACAATGGATATTTTGCCTTTGGTCGCGCAGGGTTTGACTATTTTCTTGACAATCGTAATACATTGACCTTTTCCGGGCTCATTGTTCATGGCCATTTCAAATCGAATGTGAACAGTG
>DASXOT010000678.1:0-3641 GCA_036494065.1 Chitinophagaceae bacterium | reverse complement strand
TTGATGAAACGCTCCTCGACAACCCGGACATTTTGAGCCTGCTAAATATTTTTAAAAAGCAAATGAACATCTCTCCGGAACAACTAAACAAAAACTATTTCATCTACCATCCTGATCCAAAAATCAGTTCTTTGGCCGTATCGCTGCTTAATTTTCCATATGAAGAAAGTGAACACTGGAAAAAAGAATATAGCCAGGCCTCCGGTTATCAAAAGCAACTTTTCGAGCAGGACTATGAGCAATTCATTCAGACTGTCGCCAGAGGAAATGACCACCAGTTAATGCATTACCTCAAGATGGGTGAAGACACTACCCACATCGAGGTTGAATCCACATTGAATTATTTAAAGCTTCGCAAGATCAAGCGAATGCTGAATGAAAACAATGAAGACCTGGAAAAAAATCATTCAAAGGAAGAACAGGAGTTATTGTTTCGCACGCACCAACATTTAAAACAAATGGAAAAATCGATCACTGATAAATTGGGCACCGTGATTTTGAAATGATCAGTTGGTAAACTTCACTCCTTCATAGATATCTATAAGCAGTCAATAAGAATATACTCTTTTAAGCTGCTGATATCGCGATAAAGCTTAAATTTTTCGCCACGATCATAATTTTGGATTGAATGCGACAATATCTCAATAATCACCGAAAGATTGAGCTGTTCGAGTTCAAGGTATTCTTCAACAGTAAAATTGTTTTTACCGTATGCGGCAAGCGGCTCTCTCACTTCATTTTCTATACCTGAATTTACGATTTTCTTTCCGGTGATAACAGCATATCGCTATACGAAACAGAAAGAAGATCGTCACTGCTTATTCCCAGTTCGCCCATGTAAAAATCACATTGTTGTTTTAATTCTTCCCTGGCAAGATGGGCATATAGATTACTTGCTTCAATTTCGACAAAGCTTCCCAGGCCTTGAATTTCATCGATATGAAATTTTGCATTTTTGATAAACCAGATCTGCCGTGTTTTTTGAACAATTATTTTGACTCCTAGTGATCGTGTTAAGACATCTTTCAATTTCTCTGCAGCCGGAACCTGCACCAACTCAAAATTAGACTCCTTTACCCCTGGCACATCAGCACGAGCATACCAGATAAGGCTATTTTCAATATTCCCTTCTCGTAGCTTTAATCTCCCATTGGATACATTAAAATATGTATCGGTTTGGATATCTGTTCCCTTCAAAATCGCATCATTTTTTTGAAGATATTCTCTAATAAATTCCGGCTGATTACATCTTGCTTTGACTTCGATATTCAGGTGAGGCATGCCTAAAAATAAAAAACCATCCCGAAGGATGGTTTAGTAAATTAAAGTAAATCCTTATACTTCTTCCATTTCCATCTGCGCTTTGTAGTGAATTTTTTTGCCAGTAGATTTCTCAAAACGGGCAGCGCTCCATACGTGATCCAGTGTTACTTCATTGACATTTTCATAACCTGCAGAGGTCAATTGTTGCCAATTGCCGTCGCGGTTAAGATCTGTAACAATTTTGGAGGTTATTTTAGGATAGGCCACCCAGAATTTTGACTCTTCCTTCAAGGCCGGTATAACATCTCTTAAAATGCCGCCTAGCTGATTTTCATTAACGGCAAAAACGAGGGCAAAATCGATTTTCCGGTTTTTTAAGAGAGGAGTCATGTTCTTAGCAAAAGAAAGCTTACAAAACTGCTTTTCGATAGAAGAAGGCAGACCCTGGATTAAAAGGTTTTTCTCGTCTGCAAATTCCAGTTTTTCAAATAGCGTTTGTGACATACTTTGAAAGAATTTTTAAAGTGTTTCCAGCAATCGGTCCTGGCTTGCAGACCCATGGCTGCGTTCACAAAGTAGGAGGTGCAAAGGTACGCAAATCTTGATTAGATTGAAACATTTTTTCAAAAAAGAAATCCATAAAGACTGCTACAGGCTTGTTTTTGGCTCGAATCAATTTTTTACCCCTATCTGACCTTACGATATTTCATTGCTTAAGGCATAATTTTATTTATTCGTCATCTTTTTGCCTTTAAATGAGTGGTACTAATAATTTGAGTTGTCTTTGTTTGCTTATCAACTTTCTTCCTTCACCGCTATTTCTTTCGGGTGAGATCCCACCTGCTGCATGATTTAAACGCCAGTAATAGGCCTGCAGGGTTGGTATTAGTTGTGAGAGCGGCGACGTTGCCGGCGGCGATCACGTGACTTAAAGATCGGCACTTTGCTTTCGCTACCTTTTAATAGACGGCCAATATTTTTTTGATGTGTAAGAAGAACGAGTAATCCCACTGCAATTGCGAATATCCTATACAGTTGCTCGGGCTCATTAAAAATTACAAGTATGAAGACTGGGAAAGCAACGCTTGCAAGAATAGAACTTAAAGAAACAAAGCGGGTAAGATAAAGTACCAAAAGAAAAACTCCTACGCAACAAACTGCGACAATGGGTTGAATGCCCAGCACCATTCCAAAAAGAGTGGCAATTCCCTTACCTCCCCGAAACTCAGCCCAAATTGGGAATATATGACCAACTACAGCAGCAAGGCCAAGACCGATTTGTAGATTAATAAATCGGGTTTCATTTTCGTTATACCCGGGAAGTAATAAAGCCAGTTTAACCGCAACAATTCCTTTCAACATGTCAATAGCCATAACGAGCGTGCCCCATGTAGGTCCAAGAATTCGATAAGTATTTGTAGCGCCGGCATTACCACTGCCGTAGTCCCGAATGTCAAGATCAAAAAAATATTTGCTTATCCAAACCGAAGTAGGAATGCTGCCAATCAGATATGCAAGAACGATAATGAAAAGTTCGTTCATAGAACCTTGGTTAAAGTTGGAACAGTAAAAATAATAATAATTCGGGTTTTTTTATAACCTTAATTTAATTAGTCAATATCCCCTGTTGATATCTCATTTGCAGACATATCCAATCACCTACCTCGATTTTTTTATTTAAGTACAAATGCCTTTCATTAGCGATTTTCACTATGTCCCTTTCGTCATTTGTAAGCAAGCCGCTAAAAATAATCACGCCATCATTATTTAATTGCTCTGCAAGTAATGGTAAACTCTCCAGAATCACCATTTTTATTATGTTAGCCAGGATAATATCAACCTTGTGACTGACTCCCGCCGACGATGCTTTCAATAACGAAATTGTGTGGCAATTATTTGATTGAAAATTTTCGGTTGCATTCTCAATGCTTTGATCATCATTGTCAATTGCAACAATCTCAGAAGCACCTAATTTCTCGGCAAGGATGGCCAAAATGCCTGTTCCCGTGCCGAAATCCAATACCGATTTCCCTGAAAAATTGATTTCGCCCATCATTCTTATCATCATAGACGTGGTTGCATGATGCCCGGTTCCAAAGCTCATTTTAGGAGTGATAATAATTTCATGCTTCACATCTTTTAATGGAGGATGGAAATCCGCGCGAATTCCAACAAAAGGAACTCCATCTCTCAACCGATTAATCACAACCGGTTGAAACGTTGACTCCCATTCTTTATTCCAGTTTTTATCAGGAACGGTTTTAACTGAGAAAGAAATGTGATGGTGATGAGCCAAGTCTTCCAGGTCATCCTCGTCAAACATCTTTGAAGAAATATAGGCTTTCAACAGATCATTATCCTCTTCGAACCCATCAAAA
>DASXOT010000677.1:0-3481 GCA_036494065.1 Chitinophagaceae bacterium | reverse complement strand
TGCATGTTAATTTCTGGAGACATTAGCAAAGAAAGACATTGCATATCCGCAGTGAATAGAGTGATAAAGGCGTTTGGCCAAATTGACATCCTTGTCAACAACGCGGCGATGCAAATTGAAGCAAAAACACTTGGAGACGTGACAACAAAAGATCTCGTCAAAACGTTTGAAACGAATATTTTTTCCATGTTCTGGATAACCAAAGCAGCGTTGCCAAAAATGAAAAAGGGAAGCAGTATTATCAATACTACATCGGTGACAGCATATCGCGGCAGTGGTGAATTGATACCGTATGCTTCAACAAAGGGAGCGATACTTTCGTTTACGAGAAGCCTTTCTTCCAACCTGGCAGATAAAGGGATCCGTGTAAATGCAGTGGCGCCAGGACCCATATGGACGCCGTTGATCCCCGCGAGTTTCGAAAGAGAAAAAGTCGCCAAGCATGGGAGCGATGTTCCTCTTAAAAGACCCGGTGAACCTGTGGAAGTGGCGCCTTGTTATTTGTTTTTGGCCAGCGACGATGCCAGTTATATGACTGGACAGGTACTTCATCCTAACGGGGGTGAGATCGTAAATGGTTGACGATTGCAGAATGCATCCACACCTACATATAATAAGGTATAGTGGGCAATGCATTCCCCATATCCCCCATTATTTTTCGGCAAATGGTAAAAAAATCATTTGAATAGAAAGAGGTATGCGTTTTGGAATAGTCCTAAGAAAAATATGAGAGTATTTATTTTCTTGCTTGTTTGCTTTTTGGCTTTTAGTTTAGGGAGTTGTTCGGTAGTCTCGGGAATCTTCAAAGCTGGAATGGTTTGGGGCATTTTTCTAGTCGTGGCCTTCATCGCATTGATCATCTTTGTAATTGCTAAAGTAAGCGGAGGAAAAAAATAGTGAGGTTGATGCAAAATAAAAAAGTCCCGGTTGACGGGACTTTTTTGTTGTTTGTGTTGATCTCTATCTGTCTCTATTGGGCTTTGACAAATTTGGCTTTTTGAACTGTATCCTTTCCATGAACCTCAACAAAGTAAACACCTGATTGAAGTTTATTCAGATCACCGATGAACAGGCTGTTAAAACCAACGGTAACCGTTTTATTAAATACTTTTATTTTTTTCCCGGCTATATCCCGGATGACAACTTGCACAGTTCCGTCTTCTGAAAAGTTGCCGCTCAGTGTGAAATTGCTTACTACAGGATCGGGTGTAACCAATAATACTTTTTCATTATTAGCAGCGTTGCTTGATAATTTGACCACATTGGAATACTTATAATGTTTGTCTATATCTACCATTCTTAAGCGGTAATAAATATCACCGTGCGGGAAATTACCATCATTGAAGCTATATCGATTTTGCCCTTCCTTATTTAATGCGGGCTGGTTATCGATGGAAGCGAAATCAAACCCGTTTGTGCTGCGCTCCAACTCAAAACTGTCAACGTTTTCTTCCGAAGCCGTTACCCATTCAGCCATGTTTCCGTCATTAGTTGCTGTTACGTTAAAGGAAATGAGAGTTACCGGAAGTGATATGGTTAGTGCTGAAGTAATTTCACTAACCTTATTGGTTCCCACGTCAACAAACAGGAGATTACCATCAAGGGGATTTTGAACTACACAAACGATAGCAGCGAATCCTTTAGCAAAACTGTCTACCTCCGTTACAACTCCATTTTGTATATGAAAATCTTGCAACCATTTTCCACCATAGTCGGCCTGGAAATAAGTGTTTTTAAATGTAGAAGGAAAATTATTGCCGGTGTACCAACATCCTCCCACTGAGCAATTGCCACGGAATGGATTGCCATTTGCCCCAGATTGCAAGGAACCTAACTGCGCAACTGTAAGTGTGTTCCCGGAAAATATTCCCACTCTTGCACTATCCTTACCATGTTTCCAGTCGATTGCCGGAACATTATGAAAATAGCGGTTGCTGACCGATCCCGTAATAGCCTGTGTTGGGTCGAACGGATTATAAACGGTCGGATCATTATCTGCAGTGGCTTGTTTGATCAGGTTTTGGAATGATAAATATTGTTGTGTGCAACCATTGACGCCATACAAAGGATTCGGTTCATCCTTGTTATACGTAATGGTAGTGGCATAACCGGCAGTGGGCGTATAACCCTCAAATATTGGCCAGCCGAAATTAGCTCCGCCTTTTTTTACAATGTCTAATTCTTCGTAAGTATTAAAGCCCACGTCGCCCACATATAGTTCACCTACATCACCCGCAGAAGGATCGGTTGATCCGGTGTTGGGTTTTATGCTAAAGCGAAAAGGATTGCGAAAGCCGAGCGCCCATACGCGCGATTTAGCCGCGCGTGGTTCTGCAGCAGAGTAAAAAGGATTGCTCGGAATACCGTCGCCGGTAGTAGGGTCAATGCGTAATATTTTACCACTATAACTATTGATCATTTGTGCCCGGAATGCACCCACATTTTCCTCGGGCCTTATAATGCCGTCTGCTAGTGCCTGGATATAATAAGTTTCGCTTACACTGCCATTGTCTACACGCAGAAAGCTGCTGCCCTCACCTTCCGAAGCCAACAATGTTCCATCGGCAGCAAAGGCCAACGAACCTACGCCATGGGAATCATAATTAATAGGGATACCTGTTGTTTTTGATTCACCCAATAATATTTTCCTGCTGGTTAAATCAGCGCTTACAATACCGCTAACCGTATTTGTTTTATAACGAGTGATCCTTCCAATGGTAGCCGAAAAATAATCATTGGTCCACCATTGGTAAGCTGATGTGCCATAGTTCAATAAATAGTAGCGATCCACCACATAAAAAAGATAGATCTGCCCGTTGATATCAAAATGAGGATCGAGTGCAAAGCCAAGCATGCCGTGGTCGTTCCAGTTACCTACTTCTTCATTAATATCAATAACCGGGGTTGACTGTTTTATATATTGATGTGTTGTGGCGTCCCAGTTACAGACCCATACTAAACCGGCTTTTTCCCAGACAAATAATTGCGTTCCGGATTTATTGAATGTTGCACCCACGGGTTGATTCCACCCTGCACAAAGCGAATTAACTAAATAACCTATTGGAACTGTTTGAGCATTCAAACATAGTGAAGATACCAAAAGCCATAAGGACACGGCGATTCGTGAATATTTCATAAAGTACTCGTTTTCGGATTCCGGTTTTGCTTTGGATAGTCGAATTACGTTACGGATTTTCGGGCATTAAAACTGTAAATAGGATCGTGGAAAGAGTTTTCCGCAGGAGAAAAATGAATGAAGCGACAAAATAGAGTTATTATTCTGTTCACGCAAGCCCCACTATAATTTTTTTTCGCAGCACAGTAAATGAAAGTCGGATTCGGAAAATTACGTGCCTCTTATTCCGCAGGTAGTGAATACAATAGCGATCGGAAGAAAAGAACCGACGATGGAAAGACGCACCCATTAGCCGCTCGTATTTTTTCTAATTTGCTTTACTTAAAAAATGGAACAATTATAAAG
>DASXOT010000676.1:0-2704 GCA_036494065.1 Chitinophagaceae bacterium | reverse complement strand
CGTTCGGGCTTGACTAAATACAAACAAGTTCTATAGATTTGATTAACAAAATGTTTATATGGAATTTGGTCGTGTTGCCGAAGGTGAATTGGACAAAATCGATTTTAAGCTGCCACCAGATCCTGTTTTTAATCAGGCTGTACTGGAGAAAAAACCCGCTGAAAAAAGAAAGGTTTATGTGGGATGTGCTAAATGGGGGCGGCCTGAGTGGGTAGGGAAAATCTATCCGCTTAAAACCAGGGAGAAAAATTTTTTGGATCAGTACGTTCATCATTACAACAGTATTGAACTGAATGCCACTCACTATAAGATTTATGGACCGCTTGGCATTGGCAAATGGGCCGCTAAGGCGACCGGAAAAGATTTTCTCTTCTGCCCGAAAATGTTCCAGGGTGTTACACATCGTGGCAGTTTAAAGGGGAAAGACTTTGTCTTGAATGAATTTTTACGTGGAGTTGCGGCATTTGGTGAACACCTCGGACCTATTTTTGTGCAGGTGAGCGATGCATTTTCCCCTAAGCGCAGAGATGAATTATTTAACTTTCTAAAATCACTACCAACCGATCTTCAGTTTTTCCTCGAGGTTCGCCATACCCATTGGTTTAGTAAGACAGAGGTGAGGGAAGAATTATTTTCAATATTGAAGCAATTAAATATGGGTGCTGTCATTACCGATACAGCCGGTCGACGTGATTGCGCGCACATGCATATAACTATTCCAAAGACTTTAATCCGCTTTGTAGGTAATAGCTTGCATGCAACTGACTTTCCTCGAATTGATGATTGGGTAAATCGGGTAAAATATTGGCTGGACAATGGGATGAAAGAAGTCTTTTTTTTCATGCACATGCATGATGAAGCAAAATCTCCTGAACTAACCGTTTACCTGGTTGACAAGTTGAATAAAGTTTGTGAGCTACAATTGGAAAAACCAAAATTCATAGGATCAGTAAAGTCAACCGGGTCCGCCCAGGGATCGATGTTTGATCAATGAAGCTCGTATAATTCGTCCCACCTCGTTGTATGCCGCTTGCTTCGCATTTCCTGGCGCATTTTCCAATTGCGCTTTAAACCGCTGGCCACATATTTTACCACATCGTCTCGCATGCTGAAATTGATATTGTCCATCGCCTCCATTAGAATTCGTTGATGATTGCTCGCCGTGGACTTAAAGATATTGCCCTGGATCGATTCATCGGGTACTAACCCACCCAACATAACACCAGCCTTCAGATATTTTGATCCTCGCTTGTACAGTTTCTCGACCAGCGGCACCGCATTCTTAATTAATTCACTGGTGTGCGAGGTCGGCTGTAGCAGATTTATATAGTTATGCTTTGTTTGGGGATTATATTGATATTGATTACCATCATAGTCATTTGTCACTACAAATACGTTGATAAGTTTTGCAGCACAGGCCTGTCGGCGTAGCTTTTCTGCTGCTCTTGAAGTATAAGTAGCTACCGCCTCTTTTAGGTCATTTAGTTCATGAACTGGTTTGCCAAACATCCTTGTAGTCGCAATCATTTTTTTTTGCTCGAGAGGATCTTTCATTTGCATGGAGGATTCTCCTTTCAATTCCCTGATTAATCTTACTCCTACTACACCCCCAAGGGTCGTTCTGGCCCATTCCTCATGCATATTGCGCAATTGCCATCCATCGTAAATGCCCCAGATGTGTTTGAGTTTTGATGCAGAACGATAACCTACTCCCCAAATATCTTCAACAGCAGTTTGCCTTAAAGCTTGTACGATTTTTTCTTCTGTATCCAGCACCATGACGCAATTTGATTGTTTCTTATCTTTTTTTGATAACCTATTGGCGACTTTCGCAAGCACTTTTGTTGGTGCTACTCCGATTGAAACATGGATGCCGGTCCATTCCTCCACGGTGTCTTTAATTCTTTCTGCGAGTTGGTACAATTGATCGGTTGGCGTGGTGCTTAAATCAATAAAAGCTTCGTCTACTGAGTACACTTCAACATTATTTTCTCCAACTATCTCCCGTAATGTATCCATAACGCGCATGCTTAAATCACCATATAAATTATAGTTGCTGGAAAAAACAGCTATCTCATTTTTTTCAATAATGCCCTTGCTCTGGTAGTATGGTGCTGCCATGCCTACCCCCAATTTTTTCGCTTCATCTGTTCGTGAAACAATGCATCCATCATTGTTGCTTAGTACCACAACCGGCTTGTTGCGAAGATCCGGCCGGAATACTCTTTCGCAAGAACAATAAAAACTATTGCAATCGACAATGGCTTTCATAACTGGTGAATTGAATACACAACCACTCCCCATACGGCAAAATCGCTGAATTCTGCCAGGTTGATGGATTTATAACGTTCGTTTTCAGCAATGAGAAATGCTGAAGAAAAATTTTTATGAAATCGGCGTATCAGCAATTCGCCATTTAATATTGCTACGATCACCTTGCCATCCGCCAGTTTCAGTGATCGATCTACAACCAGAACGTCATTGTCAAAAATTCCTGCGCCATTCATTGCATCACCTTTCATACGAAAGAAAAAGGTCGCAGGTTTGTTTTTAATTAACTGTTCATTTAGATCAATGCCTCTTTCTGCATAATCATCGGCGGCGGCACCAAAACCTGTTGCATTGGCTGTGCGTACCTCTTGCTGCGAAAATTGTTTTGAGCCCCGATAAGCAGCGCCATAGAAATGTTCTCCATCCATAGATA
>DASXOT010000675.1:0-3944 GCA_036494065.1 Chitinophagaceae bacterium | reverse complement strand
TTCTATTGGATCGATTCCTCTTTTTCGACAAAGCTCAAGTACCGCAGGCGCACCCAAATCAGAAGTACCCAATCCTTTGCCTCTTAAAATTCGTCGCTCTTCAATACCCGTTCTCGTGCGAATCCATTCATCCGTAGTATCGACCATTTTTTCGAGATCGGCATTCGTTAATTTGTCTTCAGGAACAAATCCACCCACGGCGGTAATGGCAGCATTTATTTTACTAGTCATTCAGAATTTTTTTGCGGCACGAAGATACAATTGACTGTTTACAGGTTCAAATTTCCGATATTGGTGAACGTGTCCATTTAAAATTGAACTGTTATGAAAGTAAAAACGTTTTTACATCTTCGCAGTAATTTAATATTGATTTTTATCTTAAGTATGTTTTCAATCATTTCTTACGGGACCGCTTCTGCGCAAAATAAAGATCATTACATGCGAATTGCCAGGCTTGTCATTGATTCCGCAAAACTGGATGCTTACAAGCTTGCCCTCAGAGAGCATTTGGAAACAGCAGTAAGAGTAGAACCAGGTGTACTCAGCCTCACTGCAGTATTTGAAAAAGATCACCCGACTCACATCACCGTTTTTGAAATATACGCAAGCGAGGAAGCCTACAAAGCGCATTTACAAGCTCCACATTTTATAAAATATAAGACTATTACAAAAGATATGGTCAAATCACTCGAGCTCACTGATGTCATTCCCATTGCCAGTGATGCAAAGCAGAATTTATAAAAATTAAAATTTCAAATTAGTACACTATCGAATTTCGAAGTTGCATTGCTTATTTTCGCAGCTATGATTGGTTTCCTAAAAGGCAATTTTATTCAAAAATTACCGGCTTCGGTCTTAGTGGAAGTGAATGGAGTAGGGTATGAGGTGCAAATTAGCCTGAATACTTATTCAAAGATCCAACATCTGGAAAATGGGCGGCTTTATACTGTTTTGTTGATAAGGGAGGATGCTCATATACTTTTTGGATTTTTTGAAATGGCTGAAAAGGAAATGTTTACACAATTGATCAATGTCTCAGGTATTGGCGCATCTACTGCCAGAATGATGTTATCGTACATGAAACCTGATGAACTGGCCAAAGCTATTATTCAAGGTGAAGTACAAACTCTCGAACGTATAAAAGGAATCGGCAAAAAAACCGCCGAAAGAATCGTTGTCGAGCTAAAAGACAAGCTCTCAAAGCACATCACAGAAACAAATATTGCCCCCCTGAAACACAATACTTTGCATTCGGATGCGTTAAATGCCTTGCTGGCTTTAGGCGTTAATCGCCAGGCCGCCGATCAGGCCATTCAAAAAGCTTTAAATCAGGAGCCAGATCTGTCGCTAGAAGCATTAATAAAAAAAGCACTCCGTACCTTATAGATTCAATTCTACATTACTAATTGGTTAGGAAAATTGAACTTAAAGGTTATCCATATCCTTCGCAGACTGGTAGGCACTAGTGTATTGTTTGCTTTTCTATTGCAAGCCAACGCTCACTTCTATTTTTATGATTCCCCCGGCAAACTTTTCTTCTGGTCTCTGAATACGGATACTACCCGCTACCCTTTACTGGATACTACCCATTACCCGATATATGATCGCTTTGGCGACTCTTATACCTATCACGTACGTAATCCATTTTACCTTCAGGATACTTCGTTTGTAAAGAAAAATATTGTCTATGATCCTGTAACAAAACAATACTACATCGAGGAAAAAATAGGCACTCAGAATTACCGAACACCAATCAGCTTTTCCATGCAGGAATTCCTCGACATGCAGGGACAACAGGATGAAGACGATTATTTCCGGAAAAGAGCCGATTTATTAAGCATAATGAATCAGCATACCTACAAACCAAAATTTCAATTTTTCAACAACTGGGTGAACCGAATAACAGGGAATGGTAAGATTGACATAAAACCGACCGGTTACGTAGACATTCTCGCGGGCTACCAGGGACAGAATAGCAAAAATCCAACGTTGCCCGAGCGGGCAAGAAAGAATGGCGGCTTTGATTTCAATATGAATTCGCAATTGCAGGTGGACGCTAATATTGGTGACAAGCTAAAGCTCCCAATCAATTATAACACGCTTGCGAATTTTGATTATGAAAATCAATTGAAGCTGGATTATCATGGACAGGACGATGAAATATTGAAACAATTCCAAGCGGGTAATGTAAATTTCAGTACAAAAGGAACATTAATTCCAGGCGCACAGTCTTTGTTTGGTATAAAAACTCAATTGCAATTTGGAAAGTTGTTTGTGACAGCTGTGTTGGCTAATCAACGTTCTACAAGACAAACACTCGGTTTGCAGGGTGGTTCTGCTACACAAAGCTTCACATTGACGGCTGATCAATATGAAGAAAACCGCCACTTCCTGTTGGCCCAGTATTTTTATAATCACTTTGATGCAGCGATGAAGAATTTGCCGATTGTAAATTCTGCTGTTCAAATTCAACGTATTGAAGTTTGGATAACCAATCGTACCGGAGCGACTACCGATACAAGAGACATCGTAGCACTAGCGGATCTTGGAGAAGCTCCCGGAAATACATTGCCTGATAATACAGTAAATAATCTTAATAATAATGTTTTGCGAAATGCGGCAGCCAGGAATTCAACTGCCGTAACAAATATTTTAACTTCCCAGGGTTTACAACCTGTGCAGGATTTCGAAAAAACTTTTGCAAGAAAACTTCAGCCCACCGATTATTATTTCAATCCACAAATAGGCTTTCTTTCTTTGAATCAGCAACTACAGCCGGATGAAGTACTGGCGGTAGCATTTCAATATACTTATAATGGAAAAGTGCACCAGGTTGGTGAATTTTCACAGGATGTACCACCCGATTCGACGGGTAACACACAAAAGGTTCTGTTCCTTAAATTGTTAAAAGCTACTTCGCAGCGTCCTAATCTACCCATTTGGCATTTGATGATGAAGAACGTTTATTCTGTCGGATACGGGCAATTGGATAAAAAAGATTTTCAGCTCGACATTTTGTATGCAGAACCCAGCCTTGGTACAAAAAGATACATGCCAACGGATCCTGTAAAACAGCAGGATAAGGGTGTACCCATTTTAACGTTAGATAATCTTGACAGGTTAAATGACCAGGGTGATCCGCAGCCCAATGGTTTTTTTGACTATATAGAAGGGTTTACAGTTATTTCATCACAGAGCAGGATCATATTCCCCGTACTCGAGCCCTTTGGTCATGCACTCGATACCATCTACACCAACCAGGCAGACCGCGACAAATATCTATACTATCCTTTGTATGATACCATTAAGGCAATTGCACAGACTTATGCCAATCTTAATCGCTTTAAAATACAAGGTCGTTCAACATCTACCAGCAATTCGGATTACCAGTTAGGATATAATATTCCAAGGGGATCTGTAACCGTAACTGCCGGAGGGCAAATATTACAAGAGAATGTAGACTATGAAATCAACTATGACCTGGGCACATTAAAGATCATTAATCCATCGATCATCAGCACGGGATTACCGGTACAGGTACAATATGAAAACAATGCAACGTTTGGCCTGCAACAAAAAAACTATATGGGCGTCAGGCTTGATTATATGGCAAACAAGCATTTGACGTTGGGTGCCACGATGGTGCGTATGGGCGAGAGACCTTTCTTCACTAAGACAAATTATGGAGAAGATCCGATCAGGAATACAATGATCGGCGCCGACTTTGATTACCGCAACGATGTACCACGTTTATCAAAATGGCTCGATAAACTGCCTTTTTATTCGACCAAGGCAATGTCAAGTGTAACTGCGTATGGTGAAGTTGCTGAATTGATACCTGGGCATCCAAAACAGATTGGAAAAGGAAGTAATGGTCAAAGCTATATTGACGATTTTGAAGGAACTACGAGCAGCATTGATCTTCGCTTCCCTCTTATTAACTG
>DASXOT010000674.1:0-8300 GCA_036494065.1 Chitinophagaceae bacterium | reverse complement strand
CATTTATTCATGGTGGCGACGGTGGTATGGAATACCCGATGGCTACATTGATCATTGGACCAGGGGCCGCGATTCATGAATGGATGCATAGTTGGTATTATGGCATGATGGGTAACAACGAATCAGAATATCCCTGGATGGATGAGGGATTCACGCAATATTCGGAAGAAAGAGTGACTGCTTTTCTCAATAATTCAACTGCTTTTCCATATCAAAATGAGTATGATGGCTATTTCGGCCTGGCGAAAAGTTCAAAGGAAGAACCTTTATCCACGCATGCAGATCATTACAACACCAATTTTGCGTATGGCAACGCGGTTTATTCTAAAGGAGCCGTGTTTATGGAACAATTGGGTTATATCGTGGGCGCCCAGGTAAGAGACAAAATTTTACTGGAATACTATAGGCTGTGGAGATACAAACATCCCAATGCACAGGATTTTATTAACGTTGCTGAAAAGGTAAGTAACATGAAGCTGGATTGGTATAAAGAATATTGGATCTATTCAACAAAGACTATCGATTATTCGATTGATAGTTTGTGGGAAGAAAATGGAAAGACAAATATCCGGTTAAAAGATGTGGGTCTTGTACCAATGCCAATCGATTTGCAGTTGACCTTCAAGGATGGAACGAAAGAATTGCATTACATCCCACTGGATATTATGTATGGTGAAAAACCAAAAGAAACGGATAGCATACCAAGAAAAACTTATGAACCCTGGCATTGGACCAGCCCAACTTATACTATTCAGACAGATCACAAAGTCACCGACATTGTCATTGCCGAAATAGACCCTTCCCAAAGAATGGCTGATATTGACCGGCGTAATAATAGACTTGAACTAAAGTGGTAAGCCTTATCAGGCGGTCCACAGCCCACGGTCGATAGACCACAGTTAGCTAAAGCGTGCTATCCACAAATGACCACTGGCAATGATCTTTTGTTGCTGGGAAGCATGGACTATTGACTGTGGTCCCTAATGCGAACCGCCGCTGACCGCCGACCTTCGCCTCACCGTCCATAATACTTATTCACCGCCTCGACCCTGTTTGACACATGAAGTTTCTCATACACGTGATAAACATGTTTTCGCACTGTTTCCTGGCCAATGAACAATGCTGCGGCAATTTCTTTATACATTAACCCCTTTGAAAGCAATTCTAATATTTCTTTTTCCCTGTTTGAAAGAACCGCCAGTTCATTCTCACGGGAAACCATGCCGATCGAGTGCTTCTGAAAAGCGGCTACTACTTTTCTTGCAATTTGACTGCTCATTGGAGCTCCTCCTTCGTACAATTCCCGAATAGCTTCCAGAAGTTTGTTCGGAGCTGTCTTTTTTAGAATATACCCGCTTGCGCCGGCATTTAACGCTTCAAATATTTTCTCATCTTCTTCATATACCGTGCACATCATGAAATTTGCAAGCGGCATTCTTGGTTTTAACTCACGTACACAATCAATACCGGTTTCATCCCCGCCAAGGTTTATATCCATCAAAATCACATCGGGTCTGAGTAACGGCAACTTCCTGATCGCTTCATCAACGCTGCTCATCGTGCCGGCACAGTTATAGCCGTCAGACATAGAAATAATTTCTTCTAATGCAGAGCGTAATTCCTTGTTGTCATCTACTATACAAACACTGATCTCTTTCATCTTGCAAAATTGAAACATGTTACCAAATTAGCAAATACCACTTTTAGGGAAAACAAAGTCTGAATATTCAGCGAGGGACGTAAAGGATAAATTTGTCTTTGAAAAATTCTTCGGGGAAGATTTCCCCAATCTCCATGATTTTAGGCCTCGTGGCGCTTTCAGAAATTTCGACCGCAAGATCGCCACCCTTCAGACAAATAAGCCCTGCACCCTGATCACCGGCTCTTTGCTCACTGCTTCTTATTTCTTGTTTCCTGTTCGTTAATAGCGGCTTACTCCATCGCCAAAGATCTTTCAATGGCGCCACCGCCCTGGAAACGACGAAATCGAATCTCCGGTTTCTGATCTCTTCCACTCTTGTATGCTCAACAGAAACGTTCTTTAAACCAATTTCGCTTGAAATGGCGTCTACGACTTTTAATTTTTTTGCGATGCTATCAACCAGGTGAAACTTTACCCCGGGAAAAAAAATGGCAAGTGGAATGCCGGGAAAGCCTCCGCCGGTCCCAATGTCAATTATCTCGGTTCCCTCAGCAAAATCAAACGCTGCTGCGATGCTTAATGAATGCAGCACATGTTTTTCGTATAAACTATCTATATCCTTTCGTGAAATAACATTGATCTTGCTGTTCCATTCTTTATACAGAGGCTCCAGGTCTGAAAATTGTTTCAGTTGTTGCTCAGTAAAATCAGAGAAATATTTAAGGATCTCCTCCATTAAGATGCCGTAGAAATATGTTTGCGAAAAAAGAATCAGTTCCAGTTAATTCTTGTTTTTTTCCACAAAGTCGGCGCAAAGATGATATAATAAAAGAACATCCAAATATCGAAGAATAGAAACAAAGGCCAGAGATCAGCTTCGTTTAGTTTTCTCATGGTCTTGAAGAGTATCCACGCCTGGATGAGAAATCGTAAGCCAAAAACAGCCAGGGAAAATTGCCAGTTATAAAAAAGCGCACTTGCGATCAATAGGGGATAAAAGAGAAATTGCGACAGAGAATAAATTACCAACAGAAATTTATTTCCGTTCTTATAGTATCGCGCGGTAGAATAATGTCTTGTTTTTTGGCGAAACCATTGTTCAAAGCTTCTTTTTGGCTGGCTTAGCGTAATAGCGTCCTTATCAATGACAATTTTAGTATTTCGCCCGGTCGCCACCTTATTGATAAAAAGATCGTCATCACCACCCGGAATGTGGTTGATGGAAGAAAAACCTTTATTGCGGAGAAAAATATCCTTTTTATAAGACAGGTTTCTGCCAACACCCATGTAAGGCGTTCCTGCAAGGGCAAATGAAAGATATTGGAGGGCCGAGTGAAATGTTTCAAAGCGTATGAGTTTGTTCAAAAGGCCGGGGCGCTTATTATAAGCACCATAACCAATCACCACTTCAGTACCATTTACATAAGCATCCTGCATTTTCTGGATCCATAATTCACTTGCGGGAACGCAATCAGCGTCAGTCAACAGCACAATTTCATGCTTAGCTTCTTTAATGCCGACCGATAAAGGATATTTCTTGCCGGAGATCAACTTCGCTTCCTGTTTAAGATCTATCACCTGCAAGAGCTTAAATGTTTTTTGCAATTCTTCCAGGATGTATTTTGAGTCGTCAACGGAATTATCATTGACAACTATCACCTCATGCGTGGTTGGATATTTCTGTACGAGAACACCGGGAAGATATCGCGCGATATTTTCGTCTTCGTCCCTTGCACAAATAATTACAGATACCGGGTGCTGCTGTGATTGTTGTTTTGGTTTTTCTTTATAAAAAGCCAGCCTGCTAAAAAAAAATGCGTAATAAAAAAGCTGTATAAGGGTGGCGAGACAAAAGAAATAAAAAACAATTTCCCACAAATGCTCTTTCAAAAAAATCCAACTCATAGAAAAAATAGATTTGGTGGCTGGTTAGCTGAAACCTGGCGCAAAATTAAAATACAATCAGCGATCGAAGGACAAAATCATTTCCCAACCATGTGAATAACGAATCGCCAGTGATGAATTGTAATCATGCTGCAAACAGAAACGGCGTAAATCCACGAATAAAACTCCGCTATTAACTTCTCTTATTTTATAGTATTTTGACGCAAATTCAATGTCATGAAAAAGCCACCTCTCTTTTTCATTGTATGCTGCGTTGTTAAGTTTTCGGTTGCGCAACCGCTAACTGACACGTTAGGCTTAATAGCACAGAAAGAAAATGCCATTACTTCATCTACGATTATAAAGATCGAAAATTTAGGACCGAATATAAATTCGCCTTTACCTGAACTAAGACCCACGGTGTCTGCAGACGGCAACCTTTTGTTTTTTATTGTCGAAAATGACCCCATGAATACGAAATACAATTCAATTCCTAATTCACAGGATATTTGGTTTGCAGAAAGAGACAGTTTTGGAACCTGGGGACCGGCACGGCATATGGGCTATCCACTCAACACTTATTTCTATAATGCGGTATTTTGGATTTCGCCAGACAACAACCGCATCCTGATACGAAACGCTTTTATTGACGGTGACTATGTGGGCAATGGTGTCAGCATGAGTTACAGGAAAAAAAATGGCGGATGGCGCAAGCCGAATGCATTGCGTATAAAAAATTACCAAAAATATGATCGGGGACGGCAATATGGCGCCTCGATGGCTCACGATGGAAAGACGCTCTTGCTTTATATGTCACAGGAAAAAGGTAGTTACAACAATGATCTTTATGTATGTTTTTTGCAATCCGATAGCTCATGGTCGGAGCCAAAGAGTCTTGGTAAAAAAATCAATCTTCCTGACTACAATGAAATGACACCTTACGTGGCGGCAGACGGAGTTACGTTATACTTTAGCAGCGATCGTCCCGGGGGACTGGGTGATAATGATATCTGGATGACAACCCGCCTCGATAGCACCTGGCAAAAATGGAAAGACCCCGTAAATCTGGGCGCTCCCATTAATACACCCGATTGGGACGCTTTTTTTACGCTTGATGCAGGTGGAGAATATGCTTATTTAACAAGCAGTCAAAATGGTTATGGAGAAAGTGATATTGTGCGGGTGAAATTGTTGGAAAAAGCAAAACCAAACCCGGTTGTCATGGTCGATGGAAATGTTTATAATAAAAAAACCAATCAGCCTTTGAGTGCATCCCTGATTTATGAAACCTTACCGGATGGAACAGAGGCCGGAAACGGCGTTTCCAATCCAACCGATGGATCATTTAAGATCGTGCTGCCCTATGATAAAAATTATTTGATCAGGGCATCAGCCGATAAATTCTTTGCTATTTCTGAGAACCTTAACCTTGATTCACTGGTTAAGGTGGGATACAAGGAAATACATAAAGATCTCTACCTGGTACCTATTGAAATTGGACAGGTGGTAAGGTTGAACAATGTATTTTTTGACTTTGATAAATGGGATCTGCGGCCCGAATCATTTGTTGAATTGGATAGGGTAGTAAAGCTTCTAAAGGATAATCCATCGATTGAGATTGAAATGAGTGCGCATACGGATAGCTATGGTTCCGATGAGTATAATTTTAAATTGAGTGATAATCGCGCAAAATCATGTATGGAATACATTATCTCAAGAGGAATAGATCAGGCAAGGATCACGTCGCATGGCTATGGTGAAACCATGCCGGTGGCACCGAATGATACTCCGGAAAACAGGCAGCTAAACAGGAGGGTGGAATTTAAGATCCTGAAAGATTAGGTGATCTTTTTCTCACTTGCATCGTGAACTCACTACGTGGTGGTGAATTTTAGCAGATTCTAATTTAGCTTTTTCAACATGATAAAGTATCTGCATTTATCTGCGGGGGAACTAAGCACGTCTAACCCTGCAGACTGAGTGACTGCCTATCTTTGCAGCCATTTTATGGCTACACTGACATTTCAATTAGGCAAGGTTGACAAAGATTCGAGGGCGAGATCAGCAACTATTGTTACTGACCATGGTGAAATTCTCACGCCTGTCTTTATGCCGGTGGGCACCGCCGGGAGTGTTAAAGCGGTAACTCAACAACAATTAAATGGTGATGTAAAAGCGCAGATTATTTTAGGTAATACTTACCATTTATATCTGCGGCCAGGTACGGATGAATTGGAACAAGCAGGCGGCTTGCACAAATTCATGAACTGGAGTAAACCGATACTGACAGACAGTGGAGGTTACCAGGTTTTTTCTTTAGCAGCCAACAGGAAAATAAGTGAAGAAGGCGTGGTCTTTCAGAGCTACATCGATGGGAGCCGTCACAATTTTACACCTGAAAATGTGATGGACACCCAGCGAATCATTGGTGCCGATATTATCATGGCTTTTGACGAATGTCCCCCCTATCCCAGTGATCATTTTTATACCAGGACTAGCATGGAATTAACTCATCGCTGGCTCAACAGGTGCATTCAACGATTAAACGAGACGCAACCAAAATATGGCTATAATCAAAATCTTTTCCCGATTGTTCAGGGCGGAACATTTGCTGACCTTCGAAGGAATTCCTGCGCATTTGTATCATCGAAAAACGCTGCGGGTAATGCCATTGGTGGATTGAGCGTTGGTGAGCCTGAAGAAATGATGTATGAATTCACCGCGCTTTGTTGTGATAACTTACCGGCCGATAAACCCCGCTACCTGATGGGAGTAGGAACTCCCTGGAATATCCTTGAATGCATTTCTTTGGGTGTAGATATGTTTGACTGCGTAATGCCCACGCGAAATGGCCGCAATGCAATGTTATTTACATCAAAGGGCGTGATTAATATCGATAACAAGAAATGGGAGAAAGATTTTTCGCCGATTGATGATGGGATTGATTGCGAATTCAGTCACTACTATAGCAAGGCGTATCTCCGACATCTCATTAGATCAAAAGAGATACTTGGACTTACCGTTGCCAGCGTACATAACCTCGCATTTTACACCTGGTTGACGACGCAGGCAAGGCAACATATTATTACCGGAGATTTTTCAGGTTGGAAAAAGGACATGATCCCCGTTTTGCAGCAAAGACTTTGATTTAGTGCAAACAATTGCTATAGCTTACGCACAATAAAGCGATAGTAATATGTTCTTTCACAACTCCTCAACAATATTTCTTTTATTTTTGGATTGATCATGCATAAAATAGACTGGTACATACTCAAAAAATTTCTTGTTACTTTTTTCTTTTGCATGTTTTTGTTTACGCTTATTGCTGTTGCTGTGGATAGCAGTGAGAAAACGGACGATTTTGTCAAATCGGGTCTAAACGCTCCGCAGATCATTACACAATACTATTTTGGTTTTGTTCCTTATATCTGGGGATTACTGTTTCCGCTTTTTGTATTTATCGCAGTAATTTTTTTTACCAGCCGAATGGCTGCGAGGTCGGAAATAGTAGCCATCCTGGCAACCGGAGTCAGTTATAACAGGTTTCTTCGACCCTATTTTGTGGGTGGCCTTATGCTGGCTCTCATGCTTTGGGTAGCCAGCAGATATGTGATCCCCAAAGCGCAGGAAATACGAAGTAATTTTCAAACCCGGTACATCGATCCCTATGGCGTAAAATCAAATAGTGATGGCGAGCGGCGTCCGATATACAAACGTGTGGACCCAAATACATATGTTGGGTTTCATTCTTACGATACTCTTTCGAAATCAACAGATGGATTTTACCTCGACAGGATAAAGGATAATAAGGTTGTTTATAATTTGCGTGCCGATGATATGAAATGGGATACAGCGAAGAGAGACTGGAAACTGAATAATGTTACGGAGCGATTTCTGAATGGACTGCATGAAACTGTTCGCACTAAACCGGAAATGCACATCAACCTGAACCTGAAACCCGAAGATCTACGCGATGACGAATATTTAAAAGATAAACTGTCAACACCTAAACTAAAAGATTACATACAAAAAGAACAGCTTAGGGGCTCTGAGGGTTTAAATACTTTACAGGTGGAACTGTACCGCAGAACAGCAACACCGTTTACCGTTTTATTACTCACATTGATTGGTGTGGTGGTTTCAAGCCGGAAGGTGAGAGGAGGTAGCGGGCTTCACCTTGCTATGGGGATTGTTATTGCCGTTTTGTTCATTCTTTGCGATCGTTTTTCAACTGTGTTTTCCATAAAAGGTGATTTCCCACCTCTCCTTGCTGCATGGCTTCCTGATGTTGTTTTTGGTGGTGTTGCTTATTGGTTATATCGAATCGCACCGAAATAAAATGAAAACATTACCCGGCGTTCTCGTTTATTGAAATGATTGTTACTGCTATTATTCTTTGGTTATTAAGCAGCCGGTTTCCAGCACCCATCTGATTTTCTTACTACCTTTAATGCTGAATCAATCCCTCTAAATTAAAATCATGGGCACGTTAAAAGATAGTTTTAAGGCCAAAGCCGACGAGATGAACGTGGAGATCAAGGAACTTTTAAAAGAACATGGAAACAAAGTCATTGGTGAAGTGCAGTTATCACAGATTTACCAGGGAATGCGTGGAATGACAGGTCTTGTTACAGAAACATCTTTGCTGGATGCAAAGGAAGGTATACGGTTTCGTGGCTATTCAATTCCGGAATTAAGAGAAAAACTTCCCAAAGCTAAAAATGGCAGCGAACCTTTGCCGGAAGGTTTATTTTATTTAATGCTCGTTGGAGAA
>DASXOT010000673.1:0-10059 GCA_036494065.1 Chitinophagaceae bacterium | reverse complement strand
TAATCATAGTAATTCGACTTCACGAATTGCCTTACTTCCTCCGGCAGCTTTGTTTCATCGTATGTGCGTATGGTATAGAGCCAATTACCTTTCTTATCATAATCGGTGCGATAACCGATCCCTTTCAAATTGAATTTCGCTACATAGCCATAGGACGTTTCATACCATTTTTCATCTGTTATTCCTTTATTGTTCCTTGTAAAGCTTTTTAGCACTGCGGGACTGGGTATGCCGGTTTCAGTAGCCTGAGATGTTGATCTTTCTGTCCGCATGTCTTCTGAGAACGGAACCCCCGATGTAACCGATTGTCCATTGCTGCTAAAACAGCTTATCAATAGCAGGAATGCACCCGCGAATATGATCTTGAGATTCTTTTTCATAACAATAGATTTTTTAGTTAGATAATTTTGTTTGAATGGTTGAATCCGGACGGCTCCAGCCGCAATTATTTTTTCCGCTATAATTGCCGTGACGCCAACCGTTAAATCGAAAGAGAATAATGTTTGCTGAAATAAATAAGACGATCGCAAGTATAGACGCAACCCTCGCAATTGTTGTCAACGAAGCGTTTTTTGAAAAATTGCCAAATACGTAGCCAATTATAAAAACCATACATGCGGCAAACAGAATTCTGATCACAATGATGAATCCGAAAAACATAGTTTTAAGTTTTTTTGTTATAGATTTTTTTACTCGAGATCTCTTTGTCTTCGCGGGATAGTTGTGCTTTTACTTCTGATTTTTAATCTTGATTCCCGTTTGACAACACAAAGCTCGCTTGCATTTGTCCCTAAAAATTGAAGAATAGATAAGAAAGAGAATTGTCTCGACAAAAGAGGAAAGAATGAAAACCTGTTCTATTTATTGGTGATCCGCACAACGTTTTCCTTATAAAAATCGCTAACCGGTATTTCGATATTACCGATGTAAATGAGATCCCTCTTGATTACAGAAACCTTATCGGCTGCAACAATATAGGATTTGTGCACACGTATAAATTTATCGATACGAAGTTTTTCTTCAATAGTTTTAAGACTCATCTTGGTCAATACCGGTTTTGAGGAAGCGAGGTGAATTCGTATATAATCTTTCAATGCCTCAATGAATAGTATATCTGAAAATACTATCCTGACCAGAGTATATTCAACGTTTACGAAAATATGATCGGACTCTTCCTCCTTATTAATCGTTTCTTTATTGTTTCTCAGATCAAACAGCTCTTTGGCTTTATTGCACGCTTTTAGAAACCTGTCAAATGAAACTGGCTTTAACAGGTAATCAACGGCATTAAGATTATACCCTTCAAGAGCATAATATTCGTAGGCAGTTATAAATATAACCATTGGGGGCTGCGGCAAAGTTTGCACAAACTGCAAGCCACTCAGTCGGGGCATTTGGATATCCAGAAATACCAGGTCGATCTTTTCTTTCTGCAGTATTTCGACTGCCTCAAGTGCGTTGCGGCATGCTTTTACAAGTTGCAAATAAGGTACCTGGTTAATATTATCGACAATTAAGTCCAGCACAAGCTTTTCATCATCTACGGCAATACAGCGGATCATTTCAGTTGAAGAGTTAGGTGAACGTGAAATTGATCATTTTGTTTCTTTACACTAAGAAAGTGCCTTCCGGGATAAAGCAGGGCGAGCCTGGACTTTACATTTTCAAGACCTATGCCCGAACTGGCATCCTTACTCTCTGTGATATCGTCATTAAACCTATTTTTCACATCAAAATCAAGAATACTTTCCGTTACCTCCAGGTGAATTATTATGAATGCCTGTTCAATTCCCATACCGTGTTTGAAGGCGTTCTCCACGAAAGGTATCAATAGCATCGGTTCTATCAGCCTTTCGGATTCCGTTGCAGGTAAATCAATATCGATATCGACTCTTACGTCATGACCAAACCTGAGATTCTGCAAATCAATATAACTTTTTAGATACTCGACCTCCTTTGACAAGGATACTTTTTTTTCGTCTGAATCATACAAGATATATCGCATCAATTCAGACAACTTGATCAATAAGGGTTCTAATTGTTCCGATCTTTTCCGGGCAAGCGATACGAGGTTTGTAAGAACATTAAAAATAAAATGAGGGCTGATCTGCGATCGAAGGAACTTCAGTTTCATCGCCAATTGTTCGGCAACGATTTCTTTTTGTTTTCTATCATGTGCGATCTTGTCGGCGACCAGGCAATAGACAGTGCTAACAATCAGGAATGGAAGGGGTGGAAAGAAAAGCATCCTGTACGTCCATTTATCCACCTGTACCCATGGAAGCCACTCCCTGATAATGCCAAGCTTGGCGTAATAAGAACCGGCCATAATTATTCCCGCCGCCAACGCGAAAAGCCACCATCTTCTTTTGGTAAACAACAGCGGGTATAAAACCAGGACATTTAGATAAAACAGGCCAACGTGATACAGGTTGCTAATAGTATAAAAGAGGCCTGGCAATGCACCCGGCGGAGGGTTTTGATTATTGATCAGGAAATGAGGTAATGTAAATAACAGCGCCCAGGTAAACGCGTGTAGGAAAATGATTGTATATTTTGGATTGAGTCTGTTCATTTGATTAGATTACGAAGGTATGCACCGTGTGCGCTTTTAAATGGGGAGGGCGTATAAAGCGGGTAGGTGTATCGCTGAAAAGCAAAAATCTGTAGACGTAATTGACGCCCGATGAATCGAAGACTGTTTAAAAGTCAAAATTAAAAATTCAAAAATCAAAAAATGATCGACTTGGTACTTCCATAAAATTTTACATTCTTAAAAGCTGATTAAATTTTAGGATGCAGCAGCTTGCAGTTCTGACCTTTATATCGATATTTCATATTCGATTCAAAAAAAACTGATACTATTTAAAACTCTCTCAATCTTTTATTAATTTTAAACTCTCAATGAGGTTAAACGCGCTCATATTATTTTTCCCTTTGACTGTCTTCCTTGCGGAAACCGTAAGTTTTCCCCTGCATATCAATACCAGGTGTGAAGCGAAAAGTTGTATGAAAATGTCGGCTAAAATGAGTTGTCCTCATAAAAAAGATGATTCTAAAAAGCCTTCCGGGAAATGCAATGATTGTTCAGGTTGTTCGATATGTCCGGTTTGCAGCATTTTTGTTTACCAGTCACCCTATTCATTATACGCCCACAACAATTTTTCTCCAAAGAATTACCAACTCTTCAATTCGAAGTATATCTCCTCCTACATGGCCGATATCTGGAAGCCGCCAAATAGTTATTTATTCTTCGTGTAAATATTTTTTTATTATTAAAAAAATTGTATGAAAAAAATACTAATGGTGGCAGCGCTATCCACATTAACTGTGGGTGCATTTGCCAACGGGCACAAACAGAAAAAACACAAACAGAGTGAACAGTGCACAAAGTGCACGCCTGAATGCAAGGCCAATGGCTGTTGCGACAGATCACACTGTGTAAAAGCATAAATGAATGCTTGCCCCGGGGTTTGCCCCGGGGTTTTTGTTTATAGCCATTGGAAATTCTAAAAGAAATATATCCGAAACGGGTTTATCATTATTATGTCGTCTCACAACTAAGGAGATTTTCTTCCAGGAACCTGGATTCTATTCTCAACTTATTGATTAAGCAATTTTGCCGATAACTATATTTGACAGATGAAAAGAAAAGTCGTTTTTAGTTTTTTGCTGCTTTATTCGATCGTTGCATTCGCCCAACGGGACACATTGCAAAAAATAATTGCAGGGAGACAAAACAGTTTAGAGCAGCAACAAAAACCTTATGTGATCTTGATTTCGGCAGATGGTTTTCGGTTTGACTATGCGGAAAAATATGAGGCGAAAAATTTGCTCGAGTTGAGCAACGAAGGCGTTAGAACTGAAGCTATGATACCCTCCTACCCTTCACTGACCTTTCCCAATCACTACACAATTGTCACGGGTATGTACCCTTCACATCATGGCATTGTCAACAACTATTTTTATGATCCCAATCGCCGGGCTTTCTATGGCATGCGTGATGTAAAGGCAGTAAGAGATGGGAGTTGGTACGGTGGAACACCCTTATGGGTACTCGCAGAACAGGAACATATGCTAACAGCCAGTTTTTTTTGGGTGGCATCAGAGGCGGATATCAAAGGCATTTTGCCAACCTATTATTATAATTTTAATGACTCGATTCCCATGGATTATCGGATACAGGTTGTTGTCGATTGGCTTCAGCTACCACCGGAAAAGAGACCGCACTTGATCACATTTTATATTTCTCAGGCAGACCATGCAGGACATGCCTACGGACCAGACGCCCCCGAAACCAGGCAAGCTGTCCTGTTTATTGATTCGACAATTCGAAGGCTGATAAATGCAGTGAAACAGACCGGTCTTCCTGTGAATTTTATTTTTGTATCTGATCACGGCATGACAAAAACCGATGTCGACCATGCACTGACAATGCCCGCAGGCATTGACACGTCAAAGTTTATCATTCCGCGCGGTGCAGAATTGGTAGAGCTCTATGCAAAAAACAAGGCTGACATTGCTGGTACTTATGATAAATTGAAAAAAGAACAAGATAACTATACAGTCTATCTGAAAACGAATATGCCTGCACGGCTGCATTATGGGAATAAGGATGATGTAATGGATCGCATTGGTGATATTATCTTGATACCCACCTGGCCGCGAACATTTAATTTCTCAAAACACAAGCCCGATATTGGCGCGCATGGCTATGATCCATCGCTTGTAAAGGATATGCGGGCTACATTTTATGCGTGGGGACCGGCATTCAAAAATCATCTGCAGATTCCGCCATTTGAAAACGTCAATGTGTATCCCATTGTGACGACGATCCTCGGCCTGAGCTATTCTGAAAAGATTGACGGTACGCCGGCCGTGGCAAAGGCAATTCTAAAGTAAAAAATAATCAAATAATTCAAATAATTTGATTATCAGATAGATATGTTAATAAAAGTAATTGAATTATAGGCAATGTCAGCCTGTAATTCTTAAATGCCAATCAATAAAATATGCAAATCTCCGGAAATAAAATTTTGATCACTGGCGGCGCCACTGGAATTGGTTTCGGACTCGCGGAAAGATTCATATCAGAAAAAAATACGGTAATTATTTGTGGCCGGCGCGAGTCATCGCTAAAGGACGCAAAGGATAAATTGCATTCTCTCATTACAAGGGTCAGTGATCTATCGGTTACTCATGAAAGAGAAGAACTACTTGCCTGGATAACGAAAGAACATAGTGATCTCAATGTGTTAGTAAACAACGCGGGCATTCAACAATTGATGGGTATTTCAGATAATAATTTCTACCAGCGTGCCAAAGAAGAGATCGCCATCAATGTGGAAGCGCCTCTTCACCTCATCTCGCTGTTTCAGCAGTTGAATTCATTGCGAACGATCATCAATATTACTTCCGGTTTGTCTTTTACGCCTCTCGCCAAAGCGCCGGTATATTCCGCGACAAAAGCTTTTTTCCACTCGTTCACACTTTCTCTTCGGTATTTGCTGCGATCAAAAAACATTGAGGTCATTGAATTAATACCGCCAGCCCTTAATACGGATCTGGGAGGTAAAGGAATTCATGATTCATGTCCGCCTGTAAGCGCATTCATTGAAACTGCTTTTGAACAATTAAGCCAGGGTAAAGACGTAGCCACTTTCGGCTTCAGTGAAGCCATGATCAATGCCGGGCCCAGAGAATTGCAAAAGGCTTTTGAGAGAATGAATCCTTCCTAACTATGATTTGCCATTCTATTAATACCATCCGCTCGCGGCTCCAATTTGTCTGAATGGCCACGGTATAGAAACCAGGATGATCAGTAAAGCGAGAAGATAAAATACGAGTGTACGACGATGTTTCGCCTTATCACTAATAGCTTTTTTGCCCTGGGCCTTCCCGATATGAAGAAGAATGATGGCGATTAACATTGCTACGATATGTTCAACTGCGAAAAACCGGATCAATTCATTATCCTTGTCTTTCATGACTGCACTGAAACTGGAGTTGTCGAAGCTATGATAGCCAATTCCCTTCGAATTGAAAAAATAAAGTACTAATCCAATCAGCAAAGTCAGATCTGCAAAGCCTGTTAATAAAGAGCCTATTCTTGCATCACCACGTGTGAAAGGACGATTTCCCGCAGTGAGGCTATTAAAAATTGCGATCAACAGTAACAACAGGATAACCCATCTGATTACGCTGTGCAGGTGAACCATCAATTTGTAGACTTCAGGACTCATACAGTTGGTTTTAAGGAAACCAAAATTAGGGAATCGCAAATGATTTCATGAATTCAAAAAACGGAAAGACAACAAAGCTAAGAGCATCCACTCATCACTCATCTCCTCACTCCACCCAATCAGCAATAAAGATATTAATATCATGAGTTCCTCCGTTATTTCGACTGCTGCAAAAAACAATTCTTTTGCCATCAGGAGAGAACATAGGGAAGGCATCGAACGTATTGCTGTGTGTGATCTGCGAAAGCCCGGTTCCATCTTCATTGATCATATAGAGGTCAAAAGGAAATCCACTCTTGTATTTGTAATCCGAAGCAAAGATGATCCGCTTACTATCGTGAAAGAATGCAGGAGCCCAGTTAGCTTTACCAAAATTCGTGACCTGGTGAGGGTCGCTGCCGTCGGCATTTGCAACAAACACTTCCATATTGATAGGAGCCACTAAATCTTGCGCGAGAAGATATTTGTATTCCTTTATCTCTTCGTCTGATTTTGGACGGCTTGCCCGCCAGATGATCTTCTTGCCATCCGGACTAAACCAGGCACCGCCATCATAACCCAGCGTGTTGGTCACTTTTTTCTCCTTACCGGTCGCCAGGTCCATGATATAAAGATCAATATCGCCATCTTTATCGCTAGTATAGATCATTTTCTTCCCATCCGGAGAAAGCGTTCCTTCGGCGTCATAACCTTTGGAATTTGTGAGCTGCTTTTCAATTTTTCCGTTCAGGTCTGCCATAAAAATATCATAGCTGTCATACAATGGCCAGATGTATTTATTGCCATATTTACTTCGGTCCGGCACTGGCGGGCAGGTATCGATGCTTTTAAATGTGGAAGCATAAATGATGTGCTTGCCATCCTTTGTAAAAAATGAACAGGTACACCGTCCCTTACCATTACTGATCATATGATAATCGAATTTATCTCCCGGCTTTTGGGGAACCTTTCCGATAAATATCTGGTCGCAGTTCAAACCTTCTTTTGGATTGGTTCGCTGGAAAATGATATACTTGCCATCATAACTCCAGTAGGCCTCAGCATTGCCACCGCCAAAAGTTAACTGCTGAACATTTTTAAAATGCGTTTCGTCGGGAAAAAGAATCGTATCGCCTGGAAGTAATGAATGGCGATCGGTCAATGGCGATTTAGAGATGACAACTCGCTTTTTAAAAGAAAGAAAAGTGGCCATGACAATGAGTAAAACCAAAATCGCAAGGGGTTTTCGCATAATTTTATTTCGGGTGATATTCTTTTTTAATTAATGCTATAAGACTTAGGGCCAATGTTTTTTGCCTGTCAGCCAAAATACAATCAAACTTTTCAGTGGCAGCAAGATAATAATAATTTAAGGCTACCCGATTCACCGCCTTATAATCTGTTGAAAGCAATGGCGGATTACCCTCCGGGCGTTCAACTATCGTGTGAGACTTGTTAATGCTGTCGAATACAATTTTCATTTGAGAAAAAACATAATTGTCAAACAAAAGATGATTGTCTTTGTGAACTGCATCCAGTTTAAGCTTTACCAGGTTATCCTGTTGGGTTAAAAACTGAAAAGTCACGTAATATAAGCTCAGGCTATCGAGCAAATTTCTAGGGTGCAACAACTTCAGAATGCCCGAGGCCTTCATTTGATCGAAGGTCTTTGAATTAGTATAGAAATTACCAACATTCGCTGTCGTGGCTCTCGCATATAAATAGATTTGCGGGGTATTCGAAATGTTATTATGTAGTAAATTCAACAGGGAATCTACAGAAGTGTAGCTATAGGTATAGGTGTTGAGAATGGCATCAAAATGTGCTATGTCGGACTCGAGATCCGTCACGACGGATTGAATATCTTCCCTAACTTCTCTGTTGTCTTTAATCGTTTCACGCAAATTCTCCGCAAAAAAGCCAAGTGTTACGGCAAGAAATATCATTAGGAATTCCAGGAAATATTCTTTGAATTTTTTCTTTTCTAAATGTGGATGGTGATGTACCTCCATTTAATTTATTTATCGTTTAACTGCTGCCTTATTATGTCCGCACATTAAAAAGATCTCTGTAATCTCTGTTAAAAATAAGTTTTGTCGGCAATTTATTAGAGTTATAATTTTCGAAACGATTAGTTTTGATTATGGCAAAGTTCAACAAACCATTTATCACTTCTCTCTTCATCGTTGCCGTAATAATGGGATGTGGTAATGGTGAAGATGCCTCTCCCTATGGCGATTTATTATCCCGACCACCTTACTCCAGGTTAACCGACAGCATCCATAAAATCCCTTCTGATCCCGATCTCTACTATCGAAGGGGAATGTTATTGTTTAAAAATAATAATAACCCGCCCGCACTTGTGGATTTCAGAAAAGCATGGTCGATTAATAAAAAGGAAATTTATGCGATAAACATTGGCAACATTCTACTGGATGAGAAGCCGGATTCGGCCATTCTGTTTTTGCAGGACGCATTAAAAACTCTACCCTCAAGTATTGCTTTGCACATTTCTTTAATACAGGCATACGCCGATCTGCAGAAGACCGATGAAGCTCTCAATATTTGTAATGCGGTACTGGCCCAATACCCCGGGCAAGTGGGTGTGTTAATGATAAAATCCGATTTACTGGATCAAAAAGGAGATACAACAGGAGCGTTGAAATCCCTGGAACAAGCCTATGTTTTTGCACCTGCAAATGAAGAACTTTGTTACAACCTTGCCTTTAAATATGCACAGAACAAAAACGCAAGAGCATTGAATTTATGCGATTCATTATTACACAATGACACCATAAGCAAAAAGGCTGAGCCCTATTATTTCAAAGGAGTCTATTATAGTAATGTCAATGATAAGACGAAGGCGCTGGATTATTTTGACAAGGCTATCGAATTCGACTACACTTTTCTTGATGCTCATATGGACAAAGGCCAGATTTTGTTTGATGAAAAGAGATACGTCGATGCGTCTAAAGTCTTTCAGCTTGTGATGAAAATTTCCGCAGCTTACGCCGATGCTTATTATTGGTTGGGCAAATGCCAGGAAGCACAGGGACAAAAAGACGAAGCAAAACTAAATTATCAACGCGCTTACGGCCTCGACAAATCACTGACAGAAGCCAAAGAAGCCGCTGATCGGTTATGAGAACTTCTGTGACACTCCATGACTCCCTATCAAATTAACCACAGAAAAACGGAGCGCACCGGAGGACCATGGAGAATCTCCTAATAAATGTTCTCTTCTCTGGAGCGACCTCTTCGTTGATCGTCAAAACTATCTTCAACTCCAGCGTCACCTGCTGGTGTTTTATCTTCAAGATCGGCTTCTCTCCTGTTTTCAAGTCTCGTTTGTTCAATATCTTCCTGCTCACTGATGTTGCGACCCGGTAACTCACCGCCTATTTTTGCTTCATTACGAAGTCTTTCCGTTGTCTTAGTCTTATCGCGTATTTTTTTCATAAACTCTTTATTTAGCTTAATTAAAATTCCATGCCACAACTCGTGAATTTTGAAATTTAGGAATTGGGAAAAGGACAATTTGAAATATAAATAACCATAGCAATTTCAAAATTTCCCAATTCCAATCAAATCTCAATGGAAGGGTTTTAGTTATCTTGCACCGCAAATTATTTACATGCCTATTATTGCCCCGTCGCTTTTAGCCTCCAATTTTCTGAGACTGGAAGAAGAATGCAAAATGCTGAATGAATCGGAGGCTGACTGGTTTCACCTGGATGTAATGGATGGAAGATTTGTTCCAAATATCAGTTATGGACCGATGATCATTGAATTCATGAGAAAAACCACAAAAAAGCCTTTTGATGTACACCTGATGATT
>DASXOT010000672.1:0-5780 GCA_036494065.1 Chitinophagaceae bacterium | reverse complement strand
CAGTTAATACTTATCTTCTTCGTTATGCTGACATGTACCTGATTGCCGCCGAAGCTATCCTGGGCAAGTCTGTAGGTGCTCAGCCCGGCACAGGCATCGATACAAATGCAGTTTGCAATGACGCCACCGCCCTGGGTTATTTAAACAAAATTCGCCAAAGAGCAGGAGTAGCTCCTTTAACAGGAAGTTTCACCTATAAGCAATTACTTAATGAGCGTCGACTTGAATTTGCTATTGAAGCTGACTACTGGTACGACCTGGGACGTTTAGATGGTTTCCAGACAGACACCAAAACGGCACACCATCCTACGGCGACTGCGATCATCTCGCATCAAAACCGTGGAGACTCTAATGGCGCCGGAACGGCAGCAAATAATTATACCGACTACCAGCGAAACACATTGTATGTAACTCCAACGGACGCAAATTTCCTGTTGCCAATTCCGGCGACAGAAATAGCGGCTGACCCACAACTATTAAAAGACCCTGTACCTTATAAATTTTAACTCATAACGATAATTATATGAAAAAGGCAATTGTCAAATCAATAAATTTCTGGATCCCTGTCGTTTTCTTGCTGGCTCTTTTTGCATCATGCAAGAAATATGATATTATCGGATTCACTCCAGGCTCGGGAGCGCCGACCATTTCTTCGGTGCATACATGGTATAAATCGGATACCACCGTTTATTACGATACGATCATTACCTACGATGCTTCGGGAAATATTACGCAAACTATTCAGCCGCGATCCAATAAAGTAGTTCCATTTGATTCTGTGACCACGGCCGGTAATCTCGGTCAATATTATATTATTTACGGCTCGAATCTCGGCAGTACTTCATCTATCACATTCAACGGGTTTTCCGCTTATTTTAATCGTGCGCTTATCACCGACAATTCGATCGTTGTGCAGGTGCCTTCAAAAACGCCATATTATGGTTCGCAGGCGACTGATAGCTTAGTGGTAAAGACATTGAATGGGTCGGTGGCTTATAAATTCACAATATTATCACCTCCGCCATCACCAACTTCGTATTCCAATTTTAATTTCTCTACAGGCTCCGAAATTACTTTGACGGGAGTAGGTTTTGCCTCTGTAACATCAGTGAGTATCGCGGGTGTTGCAGGTGGTACTGCAGATGTTTCCATTTTCAGTCAAAACGATTCTGTATTGGTATTGCAGTTTCCTTCTACTACAATAACAAGAGGCAACCTCGTATTTAGTTATAATGCGGGAAGCACTACGGCGAATGTTACTGCTGCCCAGGAACTTGTTGATCTGGATAATGCTTATCCCATTTTTATAGACAATTATGGAAGCGGATGGGGCAGTTGGTCATGGGATAATGCGGGCCCAAGTACCACAAAAACGAAAAGTGGCAGTGCTTCTTTTAGCGCTCAGTATGGTGCCAATTCATGGCATATTGATGGAATGAGAGCAGGAGGAGGCGGTGCTACAGATGGTCTCGCTTATTCACCTGATTACACCTATTTATCTTTCTGGGTATATGGCGGCAGTGCAGACGAAAAGATATATATCGAATGGGGTAACGAAGGCTTTGCAAACGGAGGTGGCAATGAAATCAACACATATGATGTTCCACCCGGTGTTTGGACCTATTACAAAATACCTATCAATAATTTATTGTGGAATACAGGCACTACAAACTGGGCTGCTAATAGTTCGCAATACTTGAATACAGTTGCGTTCTTCATGAATAGTAACACTGTAATGGAGCAAGTGTATTTTGACGATATTGTTTTAGTCAAGTAAACTGTCATCGCATTTGTGTTATGCGTGCATGATTAAGGTCACTATTGACGAACCTAAAGCGGAGGAGAATATTTCTGTTGATAAATTTTTATGGATAAAAAACAATAACTCTGCAAAACCATGTTGTTCTGCAGAGTTTTTTATTAACATGCATTTTTAGATGAAATGATTTGGCGAAAGAAATATTTGCTAACAGGAATACTGATTTCAAGTGCCGGCTTTTTATTTTCCCAAACAAGCCTTCCCTCGGATATTCGTGCCACCCGGGAAACAGTTGCGCTATACCACAACCTCGGAAAATTGCTGAACAAAGGGACCATGTTTGGTCACCAGGATGATCTTGCTTATGGTGTTGGTTGGAAATATGAATTGGGAAGAAGTGATATCCGGGATGTGACCGGCGATTATCCGGCGGTATATGGTTTTGAATTGGGGCGCATCGAATTAGATCATGATGTAAATATCGACAGTGTTCCTTTTGCCAGCATGAAAGAATTTATTCGTGATGCTTATGGCCGGGGCGGCGTTATTACACTCAGTTGGCACTTAAATAATCCACTCACCGGTAAAACCGCCTGGGATCCCGCGCCAGGAACAGTAGCAGCTATTTTGCCCGGAGGTGAAAAAAATGAATTGTATAAAAGCTGGCTTGATAAAGTGGCCGCTTTCTTACTTGATTTGAAAGGTGACCATGGTGAATATATACCGATCATTTTTCGTCCATTTCATGAACTCAATGGAAGTTGGTTTTGGTGGGGTGGCAAGAATTGTACGGCGGAGGAGCTGAAACAACTGTATCGGTTTACCGAATCATACCTGAGGGATCAAAAACATGTTCATAATCTTTTGTACGCCTACAACACCGACAAATTTTATTCACGGGATGAGTACCTGGAACGTTACCCGGGCGATGAATGGGTTGATGTGATTGGTTTTGACATTTATCAGGGTTATAATACAGCGAGTAATTCCGACTTTATAAAATATGCGGGAGAAATGCTTTCGTCATTGGATTCAATAGCAACAGAACATCACAAGATTCCGGCACTGACCGAATTTGGTAATAATGGTTTAAAAGATAGTGCCTGGTGGACAAATACGTTTTTAAAAGCAATTTCCCCATATAAAATCTCATACGCATTAGCCTGGAGAAATGCCGGGGTGCAGCCCGGAGGACGATCTGAATTCTATGTTCCTTACAAAGGACAATCTTCCGCTGATAATTTTGTTGAGTTTTATCGTGATAAGAAAACATTATTTCAAAAAGATATAACAAAGGAGAATTTATACAAGTGAAGATAAACCTGGATGAAACTACAAGCGATTGACATAGTCATTTTGATTTCTTACCTCACAGCCATGGTGATGATTGGCTGGTTGCTGAGAAAAAAGGCCAGGCAGAATAAAGAAAGTTATTTGCTTGGCGGAAAAAAATTGCCATGGTATTTACTAGGATTAAGTGACGCGTCGGATATGTTTGATATCAGTGGCACTATGTGGATGGTAGCTCTTTGTTTTGTATATGGCATGAAAAGCATTTGGATACCCTGGCTTTGGCCGGTATTTAACCAGGTATTCAATATGATGTTCCTGGCCAAATGGCTCCGGCGCTCTAATGCCAATACAGGTGCGGAATGGCTCGCTACGCGATTTGGGCTAAAAGGCACGGGAGTCAAACCTTCTCACACCATCGTCGTGGTATTTGCAATTCTGGGTTGTTTTGGTTTTATGGCGTATGGGTTTGTAGGGCTCGGAAAATTCATCGAGATCTTTATTCCCTGGAGTGCAGTCAGTGCTTATGTTCCTTTTCATGTAGCGCCGCAATATGTTGCCCATTTTTACGGTATTGTATTCACATTGTTTGCCGTTTTCTATTCCATATTGGGTGGTATGCATAGCATTGTGCTGGGCGATCTGATTAAATACATCATCATGACTATCGGCTGTATATCAATTGCGGTAATTGCCATGATACATTTGAAAGGAAATTCACTCCATGTGCCAACCGGATGGACCAATCCTTTCTTCAATTGGCATTTAAACCTGGATTGGTCAGCTACTATTCCTGACGCGAATAAAAAGATAGGCACCGACGGCTACGGCATTTTTGGGTTCTTCTTCATGATGATGTTGTTCAAAGGTGTGTTTGCGGCATCCGCTGGCCCTGCGCCAAACTATGATATGCAAAAAATTCTGTCCTCACGTTCGCCAAAGGAAGCATCGAAAATGACCGGCTTTGTTTCGATCATATTGTTACCCGTGCGCTATAGTATGATCATCGGTTTAACCGTGTTGGGCCTTCTTTATTTTAACCAGATGAACCTTTCAAATGGACAGGGAGGCACTGATTTTGAAAAAGTATTACCGGCGACGATTAATAATTTCTTGCCGGCTGGGATATTAGGAATAGTTCTGACCGGTTTATTAGGTGCCTTCATGGGCACATTTTCAGGAACGTTGAACGCAGCGCAAGCCTATATCGTCAACGATATTTATTTAAAGTATATCAACCCCTCAGCATCTAACCGCAAAATAATTTCGATGAATTATTTGTCGGGAATCGTGGTGGTAATAATCGGGGTGAGTCTTGGGTTTATGATAGAAGACGTAAACACCGTATTGCAATGGATCGTGGGCGCTCTATATGGAGGTTATATTGCCTCTAACATGTTTAAATGGTATTGGTGGCGTTTCAATGCAAATGGATTTTTTTGGGGAATGCTGGGTGGAATTCTTCCGGCAATAGCGTTGCCCGTGCTGAAACATTTCAATCAAATTAGTGGACTGGATCTTTATTGGTGGCCGCTCATATTTTTACTGTCATTGATCGGTTGTTTTGTTGGCACATTCGTGGCACCTGCCACGAATATCCAGGTATTGAAAAAATTTTACAGTACCGTCAGGCCATGGGGATTTTGGCAACCGGTTCACGCAATGGTGATGGCGGAAGATCCCGGTTTTCAACCGAACAAAAGATTTAAGCTTGATATGTTCAATGTAGTCCTGGGAATTATCGCCCAATGTTGCCTGACTATTTTACCCATGTATGTGGTGTTATGGCTGAAGTTGCCTTTATTGGTGACGATCTTAATATTGTTTGTAATTGTTATAATATTAAAACGAACATGGTGGAATAAACTGGAAAACTAGACCCAAATAAAAGGGAATTTTATTAAGCCAACTAAAACATGAAGAGATGAAAAAGAATTTTGATAAGAGATGGGAAGAGTTGCAGCAATCACATGAGGAATTGATAAAACGGAAAAACAAAAAGAAAGAAAGTCTCAACGGACTTGTTCAACGATATGAATACCCTGTATTGACCGCTCAGCACACGCCATTATTCTGGAGGTATGATCTGAACAAGGGAACCAATCCATTTTTGATGGAAAGATTTGGCATCAATGCCGTATTTAATTCTACGGCTATTAAATGGAACGGGAGATATTTATTGATAGCCAGGGTAGAAGGATTTGACAGGAAATCTTTTTTTGCAGTTGCAGAAAGTCCTAATGGAGTTGATAATTTTCAATTCTGGGACCGGCCCATTAGTATTCCGGAGACTGAAGATCCGGACATCAATATTTATGATATGAGGGTAGTGCAACATGAAGATGGCTGGGTATACGGCATCTTTTGCACGGAGCGACGCGACCCGGCTGCACCGCCGGCGGATCAATCAGCAGCGATAGCCCAATGTGGCATAGTAAGAACTAAAGATCTTTTGAATTGGGAACGCCTTGCCGATTTGAAAACATCGTCGCCACAGCAACGCAACGTTGTGCTGCATCCTGAATTTATTAATGGAAAGTATGCCTTTTACACAAGGCCGCAGGATGGCTTTATTGATACCGGCAAGGGTGGAGGAATTGGTTTTGGATTGAGTGATTGCATTGAATGTGCCGTCATCGACAAGGAAGTTGTTATTGATCATAAGCAGTATCATACAGTATTTGAAGCTAAAAATGGATTGGGCCCTTCGCCAATAAAGACGAATAAAGGA
>DASXOT010000671.1:0-2746 GCA_036494065.1 Chitinophagaceae bacterium | reverse complement strand
CCTTGCCGAATTAAATCCTGATAAAACTAAGGCCGGATAGAAACCTGATAGGAATGTTACAAGCAGCAAAGCCAAAAGCATAAATATTATCAGCTTGCCGGTATATAAAACAGCTATCGACAAATGGATGTCGAGCAGGTTATTTACACCAGGTATGCAAATAATAACGATAAGTAATGAGCCGATTAATGAGAGGAAGGTCGTGATTCCCGTTTCTCCTAAAAATTGTAATATTAACTGGTTGCGATTTCCGCCTAATACTTTTCTAACACCTACTTCGCGGGCGCGGGTAATTGCCTGCGCTGTAGTTAAATTGATAAAATTCACACAGGCAATGATCAATAGGAACAAGGCGATCAGACTTAGCGCCAGGATAAGATCCTTGCTAAACGTATGGCCATTGAAATTCCCAAAACGTTCATCATAATGTATTTCATTAAGTGGTTGAAGCGCCAAATCATAACTTGGATTTACAGGCTTAATGTGTTTATCTACGAAGCCTGTGAGTAACTTATTAAACTGTTTGGGTGAAGATCCTGCCGGCAACTGCACAAAGCAATAGTTTTGGTCTGATATGTTGGCCCAGTTATTCATATCGACCTGGTTAGTCAACGTGACATAGGAACCTACTATTTTCAAAGGAAAATCGGTATTGGCGGGCGGATCGTTCAATACACCGGTAATCTTGATGTCCAGCCTGTCTATATTTAATGTTTTCCCTACTGCAGATTTCCAGTCATCAAAATATTTTACGGCTATGTCTTTTGTAATTATTGCTGTATTAGGGTCCTTCAGAGCCGTTTTCATATCGCCTGCTGCCAGCGTGAAATTGAACATCTGAAAGAATTGGGGTTCGGCAATGAATACGCCGCTTGTTTCCTTGAATTTTTTGAGCGTCGAACCATCGGGAGCCTTGATGATTATCTGTGCGTTCCCTCCACCGTAAATAGACGATGCGTTGACCAGCTGCCCAAGGTCAATGCGCAGGCCTGATGTTACCGGAAATGGGACCCCTGTTCGATACTCTCTGTTGATCGGGTTTTTGCCAATTCGCACAACACGATAAATATCTTTTTTCTTCGGATGAAAATCGTCGAAGCTTTTCTCATATTGGATCACGAGAAATATTAACAGGAAGGCGGCAAATCCAACGACCAGGCCGGCAACATTAATAATGGAGTTCGTCCGATGCCTCGAAAGGTTTCGGATGGCGGTTTTTAAATAATTTCTAAACATAGTTATAAGGAATACAGTGAGTTGACGGGGGTAGTTCACCAACCCCTATGCCAGCGCGAAACTGGCTGGCTTACAAGGCTTCATGTACGAAGGGTTTCCTAAAGTGTACGATAATGAACAATTGCTGTGCAAAATCGTACAGTAGGCCCTCCAAACCTCCCTGAAGGGAGACTTGGAAGTTGTGCATTTTCAAAAACTTTTTAATTTTAAAATTCCATGAAGAGTTTGGATGAATGCCAAATCCCTTTTAGGGAATTTAGGAGTTCATTCCGTCCTCAGGTTCTTTACCGGGTTAGTGAGCGCGGCCTTTATTGCCTGGAAACTCACAGTGATCAATGCTATGAGCAGGGCGATCACGCCCGCTACGACAAAGATGCCCCAGCCGATTTGAATGCGATAGGCAAAATCCTGCAACCATTTATGCATGGCCCACCAGGCCACCGGGAAGGCGATTAATGCAGAGATGGTAACCAATTTTAAAAAATCTTTTGATAACATGCCTACCAGGTTTGTAACAGACGCACCTAACACTTTGCGGATACCAATTTCCTTGATACGTTGCTCGGCAGCATAAGTTACGAGCCCAAACAACCCGAGACAAGCTATAAGGATTGCGAGCACTGAAAATGTAATTGATATTTTACTGATACGTTGCTCCGTTGTGTATTGATTGTTGAATTGATCATCCATGAAAGCATAGCTGAATGGGTGACCAGGAACCATAGCTTTCCATTTGTCTTCAATTTGAGCAATCAATCCGGCCGCATTGGCAGTATTTATTTTTAAGGCGATCTTACCTATCTGGTCACCATAGAACAGCGCCAGGGGAGTGACGGTTTGCCTCAAGGAGTTATAATTAAAATCTTTTACTACGCCAATAATATGATAGGTCCCAATCAATTTCTTGGAAATATTCTGCAAATAATAAAGAGGCTTATTGATCGGATCAGCAAAGCCAAGCAATTTCAAAGCGGATTCATTGATGATAACCCCGGATGAATCAGTAAGAAATTGTTTCGAGAAATTTCTTCCTTTTACGATTTGCATGCCTAATGTGGGAATATAGTTTTCATCGATGGTCCATATTTGGGAGCTGATGGCGCTCTTTTGATCGAGTGAAGCCTCGGGAAACAGGGGGCTATCACTTCGCCAGGTTGATGTGGGTAAGAAACCAGTCATGGTCGCCGATTGGACTCCATGCATTTTCAACAATTCATTTTCAAATGCCCTTGCTTGTGTGCCCAGGGGATCTGTATTCTCCAGCACCAGCACCCGGCTGCGATCATAGCCCAGGTTTTTTGTCTGAATAAAATTAAGCTGCTCATAAATGACAATCGTTCCTATGATAAGAACAATGGATATCCAAAACTGGAAGACGACAAGGCTGCTTCTTAACCAGCTTCTTTTGAAACCGCCAGCCAGCTTACCTTTTAACACAACAATTGGTTTGAATGCAGATAGATAGAAAGCCGGGTAGCTGCCGGCAAGCAAACCCACAACCAGCATAAGT
>DASXOT010000670.1:0-5702 GCA_036494065.1 Chitinophagaceae bacterium | reverse complement strand
ATAGTGAGAAAATTTTCTCCCCTGCCAACATTGTTCCTTCATCACCACTGCTTGATTCCACAATGGACCGTGATAAAAACCCCGGCCAGCCATTGATGCGAATGAAAGGGGCATTTATTTTTTTCAACGTAGTAACCACTGAATTTACAATTACAGGTTTCGAAGACAGGCTTTTCAAAATTTCTATTCTTTGTTCGTTTGTTTCAAATAATAGATCGATGAAGGCATCGGCTGAGGGATATTGAATAAATTCTTCGGGCGTTTGTATCCAGATTAACTCTTCAGTCCCTTCAGTTCCATTTCTCAATAATTCTTCTTTCAGATTTTCATCGGTCAGAATAATCAGCCGCATTGGGAATTTTTTGCAAAGAAAACGTATAAAGCTAAATTCGTCAGTTCAATCTTAGATCGATGGAAAAGATGATTATAACTACAAAAGAGGCGCCTGCCCCAATTGGGCCCTATAACCAGGCTATCCGGGTCGGTAATATGCTTTTCATCTCGGGTCAGGTCTGCATCGACCCAGCCACCGGAGAATTGAAAAATAAAAACCTGCAGGAAGAAACCGACCAGGTCATGCATAATCTCAAAGCGATTTTGCAGGAAGCAGGCATGGATTTCGAAAATGTTGTCAAAACAACCATCTTCATCACTGACATGAATCGTTTTTCGGAATTGAATGAAGTTTATGGAAAATATTTTACTGATAAATTCCCCGCAAGAGAAACCGTCCAGGTTTCGGCTCTGCCAAAATTTGTAAATGTCGAGATCAGCATGATAGCCGTAAAATAAGTATACCGGCATAGAAAGTATAATGTTATAATGCAAAAAATCTTAAGATTTATACTGTTAAAACCCGTAATGTGGGTTTCCAACAAATTTACATCGCGGCCGGTGCAGGCCAAGGTCTTTAACGCCTTGTCGAGACTAAAGAAGCACATTGAAAAAACACCCGGAAAGAAGGGACCGCTCATTTTATTTAATGTGGAAGCTGACAAGCTAATTGTCTTTTCGGATCAACACAAGGGTGCTAAAAATGGAGCTGATGATTTTATGCTTTGCGAGCCGAATTACCTCGCTGCTTTGGACTATTACAATCTAAATAAGTTTTTATTTATTAGCCTTGGTGATAATGATGAGCTTTGGGAAAACCGATGGCCTGCCGTAAAAAGGAATAATAAGCTTTCATTTGAAGCAGAAAAAAAATTTATTGAAAGAAATGCATTTATCAAAGTCTTCGGTAATCATGATCTTGCCTGGAGTACGGATATCGACACGGCAATAGAAATGCAAAAGATATATGGTCAAAGAGTGAACGTCTATGAAGGAGTAGTGCTTAAGACGAAGATAGCTAAACAAGAGTTTTCAATTTTTCTGACGCACGGCCACCAGGGCGACGCACAGAGCGATGGCAATTGGTTCAATAAATTTTTTGTAGCTCATATTTGGGCACCTTTGCAAGCGTACTTGAAAATAAATCCCAATACGCCGGCCTACAATACCACCAAAAAGACTCTGCATAACCGGATCATGTATGAATGGTCAGCCAAACAGAAAAACACTTTCCTGGTAACTGGTCATACTCATCAACCAGTCTTTGAATCACTAACACATCTTGAACGGCTTTATCGGCGTTTGGAACAACAACAAAAAACTGGCAACATCGATAAGATCGGCGAGGTCAGGAAAGAGATCAAATTCCATGAACCGCAATTCACTGCCGTCTCTGCTGATTACCTGAAGATGAAACCCAGTTATTTTAACAGCGGCTGCTGCTGTTTTAGTGATGGCGATATTACCGGAATAGAGATTGAAAATGGTTTTATCCGCCTTATTAAATGGGAGACGGAAAAAGGGCAATCTCAAAGATGTGTGCTGGAGGAAATGGAATTGAGCAAGTTGGTTGAGTCAAACAATGATTGGTAATTTGGGCAGCTTTTATTTTAGTAAATAAAATCGATTGATTCATGATCACAATTTAGTGAATGTCATTTTTTATAGTCGGTTACATTTATTATTTCACGGCAAAACTTGTATTCCGTTTTATCATTGCTGCTTACTATCACCAAACGGTCCTTGCAGTATTGATTGATCAATTGGTCATACAAACCTATGCCGGCTTCGTCAAGATTTGTACAAGGTTCATCCAATAATAACAATGATGTGTCAGAGAAGATAGCCTGCGCGAGTTTAACTCTTTGTTTCATCCCACTTGAATAATAACGTATCTGTTTATTCGTGGCTGCCGTGAGACCAATGATTGAGATAATATCTTCAATTGTAAGCGAAGAAAAAAAAGGTTTGAATTGCTGATGGAAACCTAAAAATTCTTTTAAGGTCATTTCTTCTACGACATCAAGGTAGGGCGCGCACAAAGCAACATGCTTATATGTCTCCTCGTGATTTAACTGACCATTGCCCGTTGTCCATTCACCCTGTCCTTCACTTAACTGCATCGATCCGCTTAGAGCCTGAAGCAACGTGCTTTTGCCTGAACCATTAGGCCCGATAATAGCATACGAATTACCTTTTTCAAAAATGTAAGTAAGATGACGAAATATCCAGTCGCGATTAAAACGTTTGCCGGCATCAGTCAACGATACCTTCATCGCCGTTGGTTTTTGAGAAGCGTTTGATAATACCACGTTGGGAAGCACGAATAAATTGTACTATTTCATCTCTTTCATCGGTAGCGGGGAATTCTTCTTCAAGATATTCTACTGCTTGTGAGATATTTAAACCTTTACCATAGATTACCCTGAATATTTCCAAAATATGATTGATCTTTTCTACAGTAAATCCTCTGCGTTTAAGCCCAATGGAATTAACACCGGCATATGACAAGGGATTGCGTGCAGCTTTAATATAAGGTGGCACATCCTTGCCAACCAATGATCCCCCACTTAACATAGAATGTTGGCCTATGTTTACAAACTGGTGGATAGCGCACATTCCACCTAGTATAGCCCAGTCACCAATTGTAACATGACCCGCCACCTGGGTATTATTGCTCATGATGCAACTGTCGCCAACAATGCAATCATGCGCCAGATGACAATAAGCCATTATCAGGCAATTTTTACCGATTACAGTTTTTTCTCTTACCCGTGTACCCCTGTTTACCGTCACATACTCGCGTATCGTTGTATTGTCCCCGATATGAACCGTAGAATACTCTCCCTGGAATTTTAAATCTTGTGGAATTGCGGCGATTACTGCACCCGGAAAAATCCGGCAATTTTTCCCAATTCGCGCTCCTTCCATGATGGTCACATTTGAGCCGATCCAGGTACCATCTCCGATCTCAACATCCTGGTGGATGACAGTAAAAGGATCAACCTTTACATTCGTTGCCAGCCTGGCATTTGGATGAATATAAGTATGAGGATGAATCATGCAGGTCGTTACAAAAATGTCACGTTATAAAAACGTGACGTGCAAAAATAGGCGGAAATAGCTAATTGCCGTTAGTTTTTTTATTGTTTACTCGCCTCCTGTAATTCTGTTAATCTGCTGTTTCTAACCCTTTGAAATAACATGCAAAAACGGAGCAACAACCTTATGTATTCAAAGTCCTATACTTTGTTCCAGGGCCGGTGACACAGTGATGACCTTACCTATAAGGAATATTCGATGTGACACCGTAGATTTGCCGTTTCAATGCACCAACCCCCTGACATATTAGCCCTTGCTTACAAACAGGCTCCAATGCAGGATCAATGGCATCTGCTTTATCAAAGAGAACGGCAGATACCGGGTTCTGTAAACTATACGATCAGGCGATATCATCGCAATCCTCAGTGGACCATTGAAGACACGGGCATGATGGTGTATCACTATGAAAAAAAAGATCCGAAGGAGAATTATCTTGAATTAAAATTCTGTGTTACCGGCAATGTTTATTGCAAGGAAAAAGACACTGAATGTGACTTGTGCAAACTTAATTCTGCCAGAACCTGTGGTGAAAGGTTGGAAAGCATTGATGTATTAAGTTTCAAATTTTCTGCCGTTCATCTTTCCCAGTTCATAAAGCAGAGGACTGAAAATACCCTTTCGGATAATATCCTCAACTTTAAACACGTTTCTTCCTTTACAAAAATTCTTCCTCTTTGCGGGAAAACGAGAATAGTTATTGAAGGGTTATTAAATCACAACTATAAAGACAGCTTTGAAAATATCTATATCAATGCTCAAACCCAAATGCTTTTGTTGTACAGCCTTGATTGCATGGTGGGTGAGAAAGAACTCGATGTGATCAACTGTAAGTTTTTGGCAAATGAAGCTGACCGGGAAAAAATATCTGCTGCTAGGGAAATCCTGATCGATCATATCGGTGAGCCTATTACCATTCGTGAGCTCAGTCGCAAAGTGGCGATGAATGAATGTTACCTGAAAAAAGGCTTTAAGGAAATGTTTGGCACTACGATCTTTGATTTTTATCAAAGTCAGCGAATGGAACATGCCCGGTATTTACTCTATGAAAAAGGCCTGAGTGTAACAGACGTGTCCCTGTTATTGGGTTATTCTTCCATTTCTCATTTTTCAACGGCCTTCAAAAAGCATACGGGTCTTAAACCCTGCGAATTGCTTCTTCGCTAAAGAATCATTTATTATATTTTCCTCTTCTCGTAATTAGCTTTCCCAATACCGTAAGGCTGGCAGATCGCGACAAAATAGCTTTGCGACCTATGCGCAAAAACTCTGCACTGCTGCTTTTTTTACTGGCTGTTTATTTTCAAGGGCTGGCCCAATACAAAACCAATGCACAACAACTCATAACTAATGAGGATTCGTTGAATGCAAATACTTCAAAGAATAAAACGGTTGTTTCAGGCTATGGAAGCGCCTTTTATCAACGGGATTTCGATTTAAAACAATCGATGGTCACGTTGGAAAGAGCTGTATTATTTGTTGGACATCAGTTCAACCAAAAAATCTCTCTTTTTACGGAACTGGAAGTAGAAAATGCGAAAGTTGAAGGAGGTAAAGAGGGTGGTGAGATTTCGATGGAGCAGGCGTTTGTAAAATTTAACCTGAATCCTAAACAATATATTGTTGCGGGTTTATTTGTTCCGCGTATCGGCATACTCAATGAAAATCACCTTCCGGTGAATTTTAATGGTGTAGAGCGGCCAATTGTAGAACAGGTCATCATTCCCGCTACGTGGCGGGAGATTGGTGTAGGGTTTTATGGTTCTGCGAACACTCTCCCATTGAATTATTCATTCGCAATAATGAATGGCCTTAACGGGGCAGGATTCGAACATGGTAGTGGCATTCGCGAAGGTCGGGCAGAGGGCAAAAATGCCCTGGCTAATAATTTAGCCATTACCGCATCCCTGCAGTATTTCATCAATGATTTTAAATTCCAGCTGTCTGGTTATATGACTGGAACAGTTGGTATCAATCCTCGCAAAGCGGATAGCCTGGGTTTGAGTAGTGGGGGATTTGGGACACCTCTTTACCTGGGAGAAGCGGATGTTCAATATGCAAAAAATGGTTTTACTGCAAAAGCTCTTGCCACTCTGATTGCCTATCCGGAGGCAAATAAAATTAATGCCGCTTACGCAAATAACACTTCCAAAACTTTATGTGGCGCTTATGCCGAGTTAGGTTTTGATTGGTTATACAAAAGACAAAAGAAAGCGGCGTTTGTAACATTTGTACGCGGCGAAACCCTCGATCTGAATTCTTCAATCCCC
>DASXOT010000669.1:0-7646 GCA_036494065.1 Chitinophagaceae bacterium | reverse complement strand
AGAGACCAAAGCGACAATTAACAGGGATTCTGCAGAAATTTTAAGAGATACGTCCGGAACATTTGAAAGCCAGATCAGGTTGGCCTTGTTGAACAGTCATACTGAGAATACCGAAAAACAAATTGCCCAGGATTACGCTTCTTATTTAGTGGACTCGTTGCGCACAATCTATAATATCCCTTCACTTACGATTGAGGCTCCTTCCAAAGTAGGAGACGAGCAGGTGAAAAAAATGGTAATACCCGCGGCTATTATTCATTATGGTGATACTGCAATAGGTGTGAATCTTCTTGAAGGTCAAAAAAGCTATGGAACAAGCCCGGAAGAACTCGCAAAATTATACAACGATGTGGAAGCTACACTCGAATATAAGTTTGCCAGTGCCATTCAGAAAATAACAAGCACATCAAAGCCATTGGTGGGCTACGTGCTCGGAAATGGAGAAGGGTGGGGATACAATGTAGATGATGCTGTGAGAACATTGATCCATGACTACAGGTTTGATACAGTCAATATAAAAGCGATTCCCTATATATCACCGGAATTCAATGCATTGATTATTTTAAAACCTACGATAAAATTTTCCGATGCCGATAAGTTGAAGATCGATCAATATGTGATGCATGGAGGCAAGATATTCTGGATGATTGATAACATGTTCGCCGAATCTGACAGCCTGTATAAATCAAATGGGTTTATTGCATTTGACAGGGGTCTTAACCTGGAAGATATTCTTTTCCGGTACGGGGTCCGGCTAAACGAAAATCTCTTGCAGGACATGCAGTGTGATAAGCTACCGCAGGTAAGTAATGATCCCAACAATCAGCAGACCCGGCTTGTTGATTGGCCTTATTTTCCCATATTGAACGGAACAGATCATTTTATTAGTAAGAACCTCAATGGAGTTCGATCCATGTTTCCCAATACACTCGATACAGTGAAAGCAGATGGAATAAAAAAGACTTTCTTGCTGCGCTCATCGGAAAACGCGAGAGTAGTTGAAGCTCCTGTCAAAGTTGATTTTGAATTTTTACAGATAGCACCGGATATAAAACAATTTACCGTCCACGATACCACGGTAGCTGCACTCCTGGAAGGTAAATTCCGGTCATTATATGCTAACCGGATACCAAAATCTTTTGCCGATTCCATGACAGCGTATAACATGCCCATAAAAACAACCTGTGATTCGGTTACGAAAATGATTGTTGTTGCTGATGGAGACATAGCCATGAACCAGGTGGATCCGCAATATGGACCTCTGCCGATGGGTCATAACTTTTATACTAACTATACTTTTGCTAATAAGGCGTTTTTCAGCAACTGTCTTGAGTACCTGGTCAACCCTTCAGGAATCTTGGAAACAAGGGGCAAGGATTTTACTCTTCGTCTTCTCGATCTGAAAAAAGTAAAAGAAGAAAAAACAACCTGGCAGTTTATAAACATTGCTGTGCCTGTGATCATTATTATTTTGTTTGGATTTGTGTACCAGCAAATACGTAAAAGAAAGTACGCGACTGCTTAAGGCTTATAAAACTAATTGCTGCCTCGTTAAGTGTTAAAGAAGAATCTGCTCAAATTCAAGCTATACTCCTACCGGCGGTTGACCCCTCCTTGCACCTTGTCACTATCTTTGTACACTTAACCAGCATGGATGAATACAACAGAGGTCAGCTATCTTGTTTTTGGCGCTGTTTTATTATTGGCGATTGGCTTTGACTTAGGTTTGCTCAGCAAGAAAGGCTCAACAGTTACCATACGCAAGGCGCTGTGGCAAACTATTTTTTGGGTCGCCCTGGCTTTTGCTTTTTTTGGTTTTATCTGGATTGAGAAAGGCCATAAGCCTGCACTGGAATACATCAGCGCCTATTTAATGGAATGGAGCCTAAGCGTTGATAATATTTTTGTATTTATTCTCATCTTTACTTTTTTCAACGTTCAGAAGAATCACTATGCCAGGGTATTACTGATTGGGATTTTACTTGCCATTGTATTCCGTATACTTTTTATTACAGCAGGGGTGGCACTAGTTGCCAGGTTCGAATGGATATTGTATGTTTTCGGCGGCATATTGCTCATTACCGGAGTAAAACTTTTTGCAGTTAAAAAAGAGGACCAGTATGACCCTCAAAAAAGTATCGTTTTTCGCTGGATGAAAAAGCTGTTACCCATTTCCTTTGATGACAATACAGGAAAGTTTTTGATCACTAAGGATGGAAAAAAGTTTGTAACGAGAGTTTTTTTGGTCATCGTGTTGTTGGCTACGACAGATATTGTCTTCGCGCTGGATAGTATTCCTGCCGTTTTTGCAATTTCGCAAAACAGGCTGGTGATCTATACAAGCAATATTTTTGCCGTGCTTGGATTACGTTCTTTATTTTTCCTGATGCAGGGCGCGGTTAATCAATTCGAATATTTGCAGCAGGGAATTGCTATTGTGCTGATATTTATTGGCGCTAAGATGTTGGCAGAGGCGGTTCATTTTTATATACCGATATGGATATCATTGATGGTGATTGTTGTATGCTTGCTGGGGTCAATATTATATTCAGTTCAAAAAAATGAAGAAGAAAAAGATGACTGAATACAGGACTACACATATTGCTTCGGTTGTCGGAGGTAAGAACAGGCAACTATTCCGGGAAACGGCTATCGAACACCTGGTGATCGATAGCCGGAAACTTTATTCACCAGAGGTTTCGCTGTTCTTCGCCTTAAAAGGTCCCCGCCGAAATGGTCACCAGTTTATTGCTGAATTGTACGCGAGGGGCGTCAGGAATTTTGTGATCAGCGATGAAGTGGAAATAAAAGAATATATCGAGGCTAATTTCATTCTGGTAGGGGATACTCTCGAAGCTTTGCAACGATTAGCCGCTTATCACCGCAAACAGTTTAATATTCCCGTGATTGGAATTACTGGCAGCAATGGAAAGACAATCGTTAAGGAGTGGCTTTACCAGTTGTTGCACGATAAATTCAATATTGTAAGGAGTCCTAAAAGTTATAATTCTCAAATCGGCGTTCCCTTAAGTGTCTGGCAAATGAATGCGCACCACGAGCTGGCGATATTTGAAGCCGGTATTTCCAGGGAAGGCGAGATGGAAAATCTGTGGAAGATCATACAGCCAACCATTGGTATACTCACCAACATTGGAGAAGCGCACGGCGAGAACTTTGTCAACCGGGAAGAAAAGCTTAAGGAAAAACTCAAACTGTTTACCCATGCCAGCAAGGTTATTGCAAAAGGCGATGATGCCTGGATTACCCGGCAGATGGCGAGGAATGACATGAATAATTTTTTCTGGGGAAGAAATAAGAATTCTGATCTCCAGCTTATATCCTGTCAAATTAAAAATGCAGAAACTGAAATCACACTGAGTTTTAAATCAGAAATTTTCTCTTTTTCCATTCCTTTCACGGATGACGCATCTGTTGAAAATGCGATCACATGTTCGGCATTTTTATTGATTGCCGGCATAGACAGATCCTATATGCAAGGCAGAATGCGCCAGCTCCAGCCCGTGAGTATGCGTTTGGAATTGATAAAAGGCATTAACCAATGTTCTTTGATCAATGACAGCTACAGCGCCGATCTTAGTTCGCTGAACATTGCGCTTAATTTTCTCGACCAGCAGATCAGCAGTATCAAACATACGGTCATCCTTTCGGATTTTTTACAAACAGGACTAAGCGAAAAGAAACTGTATGATGAAATTGCCTTATTGCTACGCAATCACAACATCAGTAAGGTCATTGGAATTGGAAAAAATATTAGTACCTACCTCCCATTGGATGAAGGGATCACTTATCATTTCTATAATTCTACAGAAGATTTTCTTCAGCAATTGCGGTACTCACAGTTTAAAGAAGAGATCATCCTTGTAAAAGGGGCCAGGATATTTGGGTTTGAAAAGATAGTTCATGCGATGGAGCAAAAGGTCCATCAGACGGTTTTGGAGATCAACTTAAATGCGATTGTTCACAATTTGAAAGAACATCAGAAACTTTTATCGCCTTCTACCAAAATAATGGCAATGGTCAAGGCATTTGCATATGGAAGTGGTGGCGCCGAAATAGCCGGCGTTCTTCAATATCATAAGATTGATTATTTGGGTGTGGCTTATGCAGATGAAGGCATAGAACTGAGAAGATCGGGCATTCATCTCCCCATCATGATCATGAATCCTGAACAATCAAGTTTTGATGCCATTGTTGAAAATGACCTGGAGCCAGATATTTATTCATTTGAATTGCTGGAGCAGTTTGATGCTTATTTGACGAGGGCAGCGCTACAACAATATCCCATTCATGTCGAGATCGAAACAGGCATGAACAGGCTTGGATTTGATCCGGCTGATGTAGAAAAGCTCGGGAACTTATTGAATAATTCGAATTCTTTTAAAGTCAAATCTGTTTTTTCTCACTTGGCTGCAAGCGAAGAAGCGCAACAAGATGAATTTACCTCTCAACAGTATGCACGATTTGTAGAAGCAAGCGGCGAATTGGAAAAGTTGCTGGGTTATTCCACTATAAAGCATATTGCAAATTCGGCCGCAATCGTTCGTCACCCTGATTTGCAAATGGACATGGTGCGACTGGGAATTGGTATGTATGGAGTAAATGCTGTGCACAGTGATTTGATCGAATTGCAAACAGTGGCAACGCTAAAATCCACGATCGCGCAGGTAAAACATTTGAAGAGCGGGGAATCGGTGAGTTACAATCGGAAGGGAGTTGTAAGAAGAGATTCCATTATTGCCACAGTTCGCATCGGCTATGCCGATGGCTATAGTCGTCGTTTGGGAAATGGAGTTGGCAAAATGATGGTGAATAACCAGTTGGCGCCGGTGATTGGAACAGTTTGTATGGATATGACAATGCTGGATGTAACAGACATCCCTGGTATAAATGAGGGAGATGAAGTGATCGTTTTTAGTCACGAGTTACCTATCGAACAGATCGCGGCATGGGGAAATACAATCCCTTATGAGATCATGACCGGCATCTCCCAGCGTGTAAAAAGAGTTTATTTCGAAGAGTAGTTTTAACAACTGCGAATTCGGGGAACAAAGCATGAAAGCCGTATCTTTGCCGCTCAAATTTCAAGACAGTGAAGCTTCGAAATGTTGTTATCATCATTGCTTTAATCATCATTGTTGACCAGTTTTTGAAGATTTGGATCAAGACCAGCTATCCTACAGGTCCCGTGGCCAATGTCATTGGCACAAAGTTTCAATTATATTTTGTTGAGAATTCAGGAATGGCCTGGGGATGGAGATTTGGCGATGAAATAGGAAAGATTGTGCTGACTTTATTTAGGCTCGCCGCTGTGATATTTGGGACCTGGTACCTGGGAAGAATTGTTAAACACCGGTATCATAAAGGCTTCATTGTTTGCGCTGCTTTGATTTATGCAGGGGCTCTTGGAAACCTTCTGGACAGCATGTTTTATGGTATGATATTCGACAAAGGCATGCATTATAATTCTGCGATAAAAGATTTTATTGGTTATAGCGGAGTGGCCGCAGTCTCTCTGCATGGGTATAGCACATTTTTGCATGGGAGCGTGGTTGATATGTTATATTTTCCAATTGTGAGATCTACATTTCCGCACTGGCTTCCATTAGTCGGCGGTAAAGAATTTGAATTTTTTAGCCCGATTTTTAATATTGCCGATGCGTCTATTTCCGTGGGAGTAATTACACTATTGCTTTTTCAAAAGCGTTTTTTTAAACGTTATCACAATACACCAGTCCATTCTACCGTTGAAACGAATACTGAAGTCAGCGACAAAGTCCAGGTATCCTAAAAACTACAATTTCCAATTAAATTATTCATCCAGCCGGTTTAGATAAAAATGTTATTTTGCCTTACCGATAAAGTATCAAAATGAAAACCTTCAAACCTCTGCTCGGGTTCCTTCTCATTTTGGCTATTGTGTTTTCTTGTCAAAAGGAGAAGAGCTATGAAAAATCAAATGCTCCTGCGTCCGCCGGCTCGCTTCAGGATAGCACCAATGGTGATTGTCTTGGTCATGTGGTTTCGGGGACTTATAAAAAAGACACTTCACTGAATTCATTAAACTATGTAGATATCAATATCGATGTAACCAGGACAGGAAGTTATACTGTTAGTTCAGATACTATCAATGGAATCTATTTTAAAGCGACAGGAAATTTTAATACTACTGGTGTAAGCGCGGTTAGGCTATTGGGTTATGGGACGCCAGTTGCCGCCGGCACAAATATTTTTACAGTAACATATGACAGCACACCATGTACATTTTCTGTAGTCGCTGCTGACGGAGGAACTGGTGGAACATCCGTCTTTACCTTAGCGGGTGCACCGAATGCTTGTACGGGTGCCACAGTGCAGGGGATATTTACTGCCGGCACTGCCACCACTGCGGCAAATACCGCGACTGTCCAGGTGGATGTTACTACTGCCGGAACTTATTCAATTTCTACAGATGCCGTTAACGGAGTCCAATTTAAAGGTTCAGGAACGCTTGCGGCAACGGGAGCCCAAACAATTACACTTACTGCCACTGGAACGCCCGTGGCGGCCGGCACATTCACGATCCCTATTTCGGTAGGTACACAATGTTCATTTCAAATTACAGTAGTGGGTGCAAGCCCTGCTGTTTATACTTTAAATGGTGCACCAAATGCTTGCACAGGTGCAACTGTTCAGGGACAATATGTCGTGGGGACATTGCTTAGCACAAGCAATACAGCAACAATACAAGTTAATGTAACAACAGCAGGCAGTTACTCCATTACTACAGCGCCTGCGGTGGATGGCGTTGCTTTCGCCGGTTCGGGAAATTTTTCAACTACCGGTGTGCAATCAGTTATATTGATCGCCACAGGAACGCCGACGGATACGGGATCTGTCACTGTTCCGATCACGGTCGGTTCCTCAACCTGTTCATTTATACTTCACGTGGTGCCGGTTGATTATTTTCCACGCACAACAAATAGCAACTGGAGTTACGAATTTGATAACAACTCGTCTGATACATTATTTCAGCAAGTAATTTCGCCGACGCTGTCTGCATCAGGAAATACTTACAACATCTTCATGGAAAATGATGGAACAGGGCTTGATACTCTCGGCTATTTCAGGAGATCGGGTGGAAATTATTATCAATACCTGGACATAGGCAGCTTCTTCCAACTGGACAATCCGGCCTGGGGAGAATATATTTTCCTGGAAGATAATGTTCCTGCAAATACTTCATGGACATCCAGCTCATTTAACGACACTTATACCGATACAACAGGTGCCACTTATCCAATAATTGTTCATTTTAAAGAAACTATTCAACAAAAAGATGTTCCTATCACTGTGCAGGGGATACCCTATCAAAACACGATTGTCGTAAAAGAAGAGTATGAGTATTCTTTTGATAATGGAACTACCTGGAGCAGTCTGCCTTTTTATACTACAAACTATTATTCAAGAAACATCGGGCTTATAAAGAGCGACTTCACCGATAATTCGGGAAGTGGTGGCAGCTATACGCAGGATATGACGCGATACCAGGTCTTCTAGTTTGTGTCAACAGTGAAACATCAGATCGCTCGAAAAGCTATTTACAAGACGAACATAAATAGAAAAGTCTTCCTTCCGGGAAGACTCTT
>DASXOT010000668.1:0-1658 GCA_036494065.1 Chitinophagaceae bacterium | reverse complement strand
CATATCGCCCGCTACGGCTATGAAAGGAATTCTTTTGCTTCCTCCCGGTGAACCCGCCGGCGTTTCCATCTTTGCAACTTCAAAAAATACTTCACCTGTAACCCACACTCTTCTTTCTTTGCCCGAAAACATACTTGGGTACCGGATGGATGATTCTGAGTTAAGCCAAACCTTAGTCCCATCGGCGAGAACCAGTTTGTAAAAGCCTTTCCTTGGAACGGTGAGGGTATGGTATTCTGGCTCGTGTTCGTAACTGCTGTCGTTGTATATCACTTCTCCCTGTTTCGCTGATATTTTTATTTGCCCGTTGATACTGGAATCATTTTGCAAATTGCCAAGCACAACCAGTTTACCATCGCCCAGTTGAAGTGTTGCCTGGTTACTGCCGGGAAGAATATCGACTGTTTTCGCAATCACTCCAGTTGGTTGTGCAGGTTTTGAAGGCCTGTAGACATACATCAGTATGCCGGCTGTGATCACCAGCGATGCAGCTACCGCCCATTGCCATAAATGAGCACGGCGTTTTAACTTATTAAAAGTTGTCTTTTCTTTTTGCCGCGCCAATGCCTTTTCCACTTCTACCTGTTGCATCCAGTTCATGGCTTCTTCCATATTCTTTTCATCCGTGAGTCTTTCAAACAACTGCATATTTTGGTCACTCGCTGCTACCCATTCATCTAGTTCTGTGTGTTCTTTTTCCGACAATGTTCGTTTTATGAAGCCCGCGATCAAGCCAGCAATACGCAATGCTTCACTGTCATTGTATTTGGAAAAATCATGACCCATAATAGTAAGTTAGTACTAATACCGCTATTGCAAAAGCATCAATAAAACACAGACAATAATTTGTTCATCTAAAATTTGAGAGAAAATAATCAGAGGCGCGAAAGGTAATGAAGAAGCAGCGTCGCCGTGATAGTCATTGACAAGCGTTGTCGTAATAAAAGAATTCCCCGCGCTTTTTGATTGCGCACGGTGTTGATGGAAAGATTCAGTTCGCGAGCGATTTGCAAATAATCTTTCCCTTCTATGTACAGCATTTTAAATATCTGGCTGCACTTCGGAGGAAGGGTGTTAATAGCGATAAATATTTCATGATATAGTTCCGATTCGATCATTTTTTGAAGAATATTGTCTTCATCAATCGTTGCGGCTACGATTGATTCTCTTTTCCGGCTGCTTGCTTCTCTTCGTTTTTCATTCAGGCAGGCATTCTTTGTGGTTGTGTATAAGAAGGATCTAAGGGCGCCTGCGCTTTCAAAATTTGCATGCCGTTCCCAGAGCTTAATAAAACTCTCTTCAGCAATTTCTTCCGCCACCATTTTGTCGTTGGTTATCCGGAAAGCAAAATAACATAGAGCGGCATAATATTCCCTGAAGAAAAAATCAAATCCTTTCTCTTCTCCATTGCGAAAAGCGAAAAACAAATGGTTGATATTGTCTTTATAATCGTGTTTCACATCCCGGTATTTGCTTAAACACTTCCCTATAGGTGATTGTCGTCTGCATGGCATATTTCCAATTTTACTGTTCAATGCCTTGCAGTGAAAAGTAAAATTGACCAGCATGTAATAAACCAGGTTAAGGAAAGGAGAATAGAGAAAAACCTCTCCCAGGCTGATCTTGCTTATGAATTAAACATGTCAGTTGGTTTTATC
>DASXOT010000667.1:0-5834 GCA_036494065.1 Chitinophagaceae bacterium | reverse complement strand
AGGACCATGTTACCGTTGATATCAAAAACCAGGAAGTCGATTTCTTTTTCATTCCCCGATTTGGCAACCACGTGAATGGTCTTCCTGAGAGCATCCGGGTAAATTTTTACGACGTTCTGATTTTTGAATGATTTTTCTTTCTTTGCCGGCTTCTTATCGTCGTCAAAACTTTTTGCGACAAGATTTATCTTGCCGCTATGATCGGCTGCCAGCAATTTTGTTTGCGGCACGCAAACGACAAAGAGCGATAAAGCTGTTCCTGAAAACCATAACAAAGAATTAATTTTCTTTCGTTTCATAAGGTGGATTATTTTATTGGCGGATTTAGCTGAACGTACTTAGTAGAACTTAGGACATCTCAACTGACGAACAGAACCTGGATTACTGTTCAACCTCCAGCCTAACCGGATAATGGTTGAAAAATAAGCATCGTTTTGTGTGGGATCTCCTCTTTTCTCTCCCACAATAGCACCCGGCCTTGTGTTAGCCCAGGCGTAAGTTCCGCGATAGTTTAATTCTTTCGCCAGCGCCGCGTTTTGCGGAGTAAGATATTTATCAAACAGGCTCGGATCAATGTAGTTTGTGCTTACGTCGTCCACGTAGTCTGTAAATAATTTTCTATGAAGTATTTCAATTCCGATGAACATATTCTCCTTAAGATAATATTTAACACCAAACCCCATGGGTATTTCAAGTTGGGTCAACTTATATTCTTTCCGATCAGGGTATTCAGCAAAACCTTCGCCCTCTGTATGCAGGGGCTGCAAGGCTACCCAGTTACCCGCATTATCCTGTGTTTTTGGATTGAAGTGATAGACACCTACACCGATAATGCCATAAGGACGAAGCTTACCCTTGAGGCCGTCGTATTTTTCAAGAAAAACAGTGGGATAAAACTCGGTGGCAGCATAGAATTCCGCCAGGTTGGTTTTAAAGTTCAGGTTACGTTGTAAGCGTGTTACTTCATCACCCCCTTTATTCGGTGCTTCTTTATCATTTCCGTCCAGCACTCCAAAATTGGCAGCAATACGAAATCCCAGCCATTCGTTCGGTGTAACATTGAGGAAAACACCTTTGCTCAACTTGGTCAGCGGATAGTCAATGTCTTTTACGAACGTCCTTCCCACGCCACGTGCGCCACCCAAGTCGCCTAAAAAGATCAATGGACCAAGACCAAGACCGATCTCGGTTTTACCATTGCCTAAAGTAATTGATTGGGAAAAGGATTTGTACGAAAAAGAAATTAACAGAAGAGCAAATGTCGTTGCCCGTATAATTGGTACAATTCTTTTCATAGATACTAGATTTTCTGGTTCTCTTATTGGATTGACAGGCGAAAAATAGAAAAGAAATGCAGGAAATCAAATGAGAAGTAAAATATTTTTTTATTGTGTGAATCTATTAGGGTATTCTACTTAGAAGATTTACGGTGAGCTACTTAGTCGATGACGTAGGTTTTGTCATTTCGATGTGCTGTATTCCATCTTCCAGGTAAATTTCTCCGGACTGTATAAACCCAAATGATTCGTAAAATTTTTTCAAATAATACTGAGCGCCGAGCCGTATCGATATCGTTCCAAAAAGCCTTTCAAGTTCTTTAATAGAATTCTCCATTAATAATCTTCCAATACCTGTTCTTCGCACAACAGACGAAGTAACAATTCTCCCTATCGATGGCATTTCATCATAAGCTATGCCTTTAGGAACAATTCGTGAGCAGGCAACCAGCTTCTCATCGTCCCAACCCATTAAGTGATACGATGGCTGGTCCTTATTATCCGCATCCTGGAATACGCAGTTTTGTTCAACGACAAATACTTCATTTCTCAATTGAAGAACCGAATAAAGCTCCCCAGGAGAAAGATCTTCAAAATGTTTAAATACCCATTTGATCATGTTGACTCGAGATTTATTGGTGAGTCGTGAGTCGTCAGTCAATGGTCAGCTCATAAAGATATCAACCACTCATCACCGATCGCTCATCACTCACGGCTCACGACTCTGAACTCCTGACTCATCTCGCCGGCACCGGTATTACGGGCAGCCCCTCATTTCCGTCTTCACTTACCGATTGCACTGCAAAAAAATAGTTGTCTTTTGAATAAGGCAGATCCATTTTTGTATCTGTCGTAAAAAATTTTTTTTGCCATACCGCGCTTGTTGTTTCTCTCATCATCACATAATAACCCCTGACTTTACCTGTTTTTGGAATTTTCCAGCTTAGGTTGGTATAATTGGTAAGCTTGCGCACTTCCATTTTTACTTCTTGCGGCATCGAAGGTGATTTAGCAAGGTTGGCCAGGTTGCATAAGTTCATGCATGTATTTTTCCGCAAGTATTCGAAATCGACGTGCTCGGGTAGATCGCCATACTGAATTCCATTTTCTGTTCTTACATCCTGGTGCTGCCGGTAATAGTTTTCATCCATCTCTGTAATTCTAACCGCCGTATAGCCGCGCTGCACGTATGGTAAGTGATCTCCTCCCCGCAAAAAGCGGTCGTTTCGATAGATCATTACTACTTCAAGATTGTCGACATAGCGCTCACCGACCTCTTTTACATACCGGGCCAGTTGCCTGGATTTGCCATCATTTTCCAAACCAAGATTACGAATATTCAATGCAGCTCTTCCGGTATCGCTCATTGCAAAAGCCTCGCTGAACACACGTATCCTGGTATTATTAATAATATTTGTTTCACTACTATTGTTGCTGCCCATGATATCATTGTTTAGAACGCCTTCGATATTCCAGTTTTCCTTTTTAGCTTTTTCGGCCATATAGGTTGAACCAAGCAAGCCTTGTTCTTCACCGCTGACGGCCACAAAAATTATAGTTGCAGGAAAAGAATATTTGCTCATCACTCTTGCGCATTCCATAACAGCAGATGTTCCACTTCCGTCGTCATCAGCACCCGGCGCATCTCCTGTGCTGTCCATAACATTCGACCGCATGTTGTCGAGATGTCCGCTAATGATAAAGACGCGATCATCGGCAGGATCGGTTCCCTTTAGTGTTGCCACCACATTTCCAAGAATAATATCGCGATCAACTCTTCTACCATCTTTTTTGTACGTAGTTGTATCGATAAAAGCAGTAAGCCTTCCCGAGGATTGTTTGGCAAATTCATTGAACCTGTGTAATACCCACGTCCTGGCAGCCCCAATGCCACGTTGAGAATTGTTTTGAGTGCTCAGTGTATTTCTCGTTCCGAAGCTGACCAATTTGGTGATATAAGATTTTAAAGAATCTGTTGAAATTTCATTCACCATTTTTTCAATCTGCGGATCTTTTTGAATAATGGTTTGTGAAAAAATAAATGATGAAATATAAAATGTGATGAACGATAAAAAGATTTTTCTCATTGCGTAGCGATTTTTAAGAAAATAAAATTAATTCAATCAAGCATTCCGATCGCAAAAACATTAATTTTAGAAAAACGATTATTATGCCCGTAAAAGATTTGAGCACAGTGCATCAGCTTGCTGATGATATTTTTAAATGGCCATCTAAAAAAGAAGAATGGGAGCAATATCGATTATCCGATGACCAGGTCGATTTCTTCAACGAGAATGGCTATCTCGCGGGTGTAAAAATGCTTGATGAGAAACAAATCGGGCGTCTGCGAAATGAGTTGACGCAATTAGCCGATGTAAATGGTCCTGGGCATGAATTGTTTTATGAATTTCATTCTAATGAGTCTGCCGATCCTTCCACAATTCTTTTTCATGCGTTAGGTGCGTGGCGAATAACTCCGGGGTTTCATGATATTTTGTGGAATCCAAGGTTCCTGGTAGCCGCCAGCCAGCTATTGGGAAATAAGCCTGTTCGATTCTGGCATGACCAATTATTTTTAAAGCCCGCGAAGAAAGGCGGGGTAGTGGCCTGGCACCAGGACTATTCCTATTGGACCAGAACCAAGCCAGTGGCCCATCTTACCTGTTGGTGCGGCCTCGATGATTCGACAAAAGAAAATGGTTGCCTTCAATACATTGCGGGTAGTCAAAAATGGGGTCTGCTTCCTAAACCGGTTATTGCGGGTGATTTGCATGGGATAAAAGACTATCTGAATGAGGATCAGAGAAAACAATTTGACAATCCCCGGTTCGCCGAAGTTCGCGCTGGTGAAGCGATTTTTCATCATTCACTTACGCTTCATGGCTCGGGTGAAAACAAAAGTGATAAACCACGAAGAGCATTTGTGATTAATGTCTTTGCCGACGGTGTTGTTTCTGATTCCGATGAAGTATTATTGACGGGTGTGCCGCCAGTTAAAAAAGGGCAGAAAATGGAGGGGCAGTTTTTTCCGTTGCTATACGAGCCCTGAGAAATGCAGAATTGAAAATGTAAAAAATTAAGGGCTATTTAAGTTCGATCATTTTTTGATTTTTGAATTTTTAATTTACACCTCAAATCGCAGTTTTCAACACATGGGAGCAATAGGCGCATAGAGGCACATAGCTTTTTGCATGAATAACCGGTTAAGAACTTTTTAAACATTCTATCTGAGACGCTGTTTCTATTGTGGCTACTGTGTTAAAAAAATAATCCCGATGGCCAGCAATTACTTTAAAATTCAAAATGCAAAATGAAAAAGCATTGTGGAGTCGGCCAGGTCGTTTATTTTTTACATTTTTAATTTTGAATCTTGCATTTAATCAGTAGCCGTATTTTTCTTTCCAGCGACTCTTAAGGAATTTTCGTAACTCTTCTTCTCTTGCGTTATTGCCGGGGTCATAAAACGGAGTGCCCGAGAGTTTATCAGGTAAATATTCCTGTTCCGAAAAATTGCCTTCGTAGCTATGCGAATATTGATAGTCCTTCCCATATCCCAGGTTCTTCATAAGCCTTGTGGGTGCGTTGCGAATTTGCAAAGGGACGGGAAGGTCACCGTGTTCTTTCACTGCACTCATTGCTGCGCCAATAGCCACTGTTGCTGAATTGCTTTTGGCACTGGATGCAAGATAGATAGCGCATTGGGACAAAATCAGGCTCGATTCGGGATAGCCGATTTTATTGACCGCCTCGAAAGTTGCATTGGCCATCACCAGCGCGGTGGGATTCGCATTGCCAATATCCTCACTTGCAAGGATCACCATGCGCCGTGCGATGAATTTTACATCTTCGCCGCCTTCGATCATCCGGGCTAGCCAGTAAACGGCAGCATTTGGATCACTGCCCCGCATTGATTTTATGAATGCCGAAATGATATCGTAGTGTTGCTCGCCCTTTTTATCGTACAACGCAATTCTTTTCTGCGCAACATCCATGACTAACTTGTCAGTAATAACTACATTATCGCCCGACGATTCAGCCACCAATTCCAGAAGATTCAACAACTTTCGCGCATCTCCACCTGAAATATTGATCAGGGCTTCAGTTTCTTTTAATTGAATTTTTTTCTCTTTGAGAAACTCATCTCTTTGAATAGCCTGGTGCAACAGATGCACAAGATCTTTTTCATTGAGTGGTTTCAATACATACACCTGGCAACGGCTGAGTAAAGCGCTGTTTACTTCAAACGAAGGGTTTTCCGTGGTAGCGCCAATCAGCGTAATGATGCCCTTTTCAACTGCTCCTAAAAAGGCATCTTGTTGTCCTTTATTGAAACGATGGATTTCGTCAATAAAAAGAATACAATTGCTTTTTGTTTTTGCTTCTTCAATTATCTCTCTCACTTCCTTTACCCCCGACGAAATTGCGCTGAGTTGAAAGAATGGAACATTTAGGGTATTGGCGATAATATGTGCGATCGTTGTTTTCCCGGTTCCGGGAGGTCCCCACAGTATCATGGAAGGAATTCTTCCATGTTCGATAGCGGTACGTAAAATACTT
>DASXOT010000666.1:0-3747 GCA_036494065.1 Chitinophagaceae bacterium | reverse complement strand
GGTTGCATTCGCAATACCTGCACAACGTGCCGTGAAGTGTCCTCATCCAAAACGATTTCTCTCTGAGAATTAGAATAATCACCGATATAAAAAAATGGATTACTCACTAAAAGGATTTCATACAAAGAACGAAAATTCCGGGACAAACAAGGAATAAACCATAAATAAAAACTTGGGAATAATACTGAACTCCTGACTCTAAACCCCACTATCATCTGTCCACTGTCGTCTATCCACTTTTATCTTTTATTTATTATCACTTATCTAAAACGGGTCCTCATCACCAATATCATTCATCTTGCTACTTGTTTGAATATAGAGTTTAGGTCCCTGGTCATCCTTTACCGGTTTCCAATTGCCCGGCAGTCCTATATTTCCAAAATCGCCACCATCATCTTCGATAAATTTCTGAATGTGCAGCAAGGCCCTTAACTTGATTGTTTCCAGTGATCCGTTACGATGTTTGGCAATGCGCACGTGGGTTTCACCGCGATTGTTTTCTCCCATTTCATTTGTAGTGATATCATAATATTCCGGGCGATACAAAAACATAACCATATCTGCATCCTGTTCAATTGCTCCGGACTCGCGCAGGTCACTCAATTGAGGCATTTTTGTTCCGTCTTTCGCACCACGTTTTTCAACTTCGCGGCTTAATTGTGATAGTGCCATAATAGGAATACTCAACTCCTTCGCAAGGCTTTTCAAGTTCCTGGAAATATTGCTGATCTCCTGCTCACGATTTGAATTCCTGTTTTCACCAGTTCCGCTCATCAATTGCAGGTAATCGATGATCACCATACCGATATTGTGCTTGTTTTTTAACCGTCTGCATTTTGCCCTTAACTCAAATATGTTCAGTGCCGGTGTATCATCGATAAAGATGGGTGCCTGTGCGAGTCGCTGAATGCCTCGCGCATACAATTGTTTCATTTCATGTTCTTCGAGCTTTCCCCGCGCAATTTTTTCTAGCCAAATCTCGCTTTCAGCAGCGAGGATACGTTGCACCAATTGCCCCGCGCTCATTTCCAGCGAAAATACTGCCACCGGTGTCGGCTTGCTCGGATGCAATGCGGCATTACGTGCAAGGTTTAGCGCAAGAGCCGTTTTACCAACAGATGGCCTTGCAGCAAGAATGATCAGGTCGGTATTCTGCCAACCATAAGTGATGCGATCGAGTGAAGCATATCCACTGGGAACACCCGTAACATCCTCATTTTTGTGACGAAGATCCTCGATACGTTGAATCGTTTTTACCAGCACGGAGTCAATCGTGTCGAAATTCTTGCGAAGGTGGTTGTTGGTAATCTCGAACAGTTTGCTTTCGGCATCATCGAGAAGATCGAAAACATCGGTGCTATCCTCGTATGCATCACCGATTATTTCACTACTGATACGGATCAGTTCACGTTGAATGAACTTTTGCAAAACGATCCGCGAATGCGTTCCAATGTTGGCAGAAGAAACAACGGTATTTGTCAGTTTGGTCACGTAATATGCGCCGCCTACCATTTCCAGTTCCTCCTTGCCGCGCAATTCTTCCACTACCGTCAGTATATCAATTGGCTGACTCTTTTGCGCCAGGCTTTGCATACCGCGAAAGATCCTTTGATGACCTTCAACATAAAAACACTCGGGTTTTAAAATTTCTGCTACGGTATCAAATGCATCTTTTTCAAGCATTATGGCGCCAAGTACCGCTTCTTCCAAATCTTTAGCCTGGGGCGGCACCTTGCCGTAAACCATTGTGCTAAGATCAAGGGAGGATTTGCGCCTTTTTCTGTCTCTGTTTAGGTTAGTAAGATCCATTGTCAAGGTTCGGTGGAAATAATAGGTTAAAACATCGATTTACCATCATGACCATGAGTAAGATTCCAATCTTTATATTATCTAATTCTTAACTCTGTGTTATCGAAATGTTGCCCATTCAGTCAGTGAGCGAATATAAAAGGCGAAAGTTCTGCAAAAAAAATTTTTCTTATTCACGTCGGATTCACAAACTTGTCCACAGAAATTCTTAGTTATCCTTTCTATTTTTCATGCTCATCCACAATTTAAAAAAAATAAGCACCCCATCAGTACTTTAATCCACATATATTGTTATTAAAAAAAATGGTAGGTTTTTTTGGTCAGGACTTCAAAACCCCAGAATGGCACTTTCATTGATTTGTGGAATATTATCCCCTTTGAATTTTAGTTGTAACCCAGTCCTGGCAAGCATTCGCACAATCCAAAAAATTGTCTTATTTTTTTGAAACAGGCTTCAGTCCTGGTATTGGGCTTTTCTTGCGTCGCACTCTTCAACGTCTATATCGCTTATGAGCAAGCGGGCGGTCAGTTCCAGGAAATTCAATGGACAAACATTTTTTGTTTCCCACAGAAGATTTCGGCTTATAACCTCATTTTTTATCGTTTGTCAAATCGTCTGCAGTGCGGGGGTAACATGTATTTATTTTGTAAATTTTTTTTACGAAGCGATTCAGGCGCAATATTAGGGGCGAAAATCAGTTACCAATAACGGCGAATAGTTTTTCAATTCTTTGAAATTTAAAATTTATTTTATGGAACCCATGAAGACTGCCCCCTACTCTCGCCCCATTCTCACCCAACTGCGGAATAACACTACTCTCTGGATCGGCCATTTGCAAACAGACCCGACGGATCATTTTGCCGGCCAGGTTTTTAATTGCCCCGTTGATGGGGAACTAAACAATATCCAGATATTTTCTTCAGCGGTGCAACACGCCGGTGAGATGATGCTCACATTGCATTCTTTCGATGGACAAAACAAAACCTGGGGAACGATATTAGGAAGTGCAACCATACGGGTAACGAAGGGGGACCAGGAAAAATGGATTCGGTTTAGTTTACCTCCCATGCCTTTGCATAAGGATGAAAGTTATGGTTTTCGTGTCTTTGCGAGCGATGATGCGATGATCGCAATCGGAGAGGGTGCAGCTGGCACACAAAATCCTTTCAGTGGAGAAGAGTGGCATGCCGATTCAATGGATCAAAGGGGGCATTATTATAAATATTTCAGCCTGGCATTTAAAGTTGAGATTTGTGCATGATCATGGGCGCCTTCGCCGCAGGATAACGCCCGAACTATGTTGCAGATCGCCGGAAAACTGCACATGATATCTTTCATAGCCTGATTGAATGACAAGCAACCCGCTATTGGGTGGAATGCGGCCGAGGTTTTCGGCAAACATAACCAGTTCGGAAGAATCACCGATATCAGAAGCGTATATCGTTTTTGTAATAGCCTTTTCTGTTAATCCCTGCCTGGATAATATCACCTTGCCGTTTAACAAAATGCTTACGGTGTCACCATCAACTTCGCCATTGTCGTAAAGGCTGATCACAATGCTATCGGCGCCAAATGAAATTCTTCTTATCACATCTGTCTTCCTCGGTGCCACGGCAGGTTCGTTTGACGCAATGGGATTGGTCGGCAGTGATTTTTTTTCCTCAGGCCTCGCTTCAACTTTGGCCAGCGTGACTGATACTGGTTGATTGAATGATAATTTATCAGACAGGCCCATGTCGTTTAGTTTCGAAAGCAATCGTGAGTTATCGGAAGGTTTCTTTCGTTGCAAGAAAACAGTTCCTTTAAAAGAATTTTCATCAGGCGCTCTCATATCCATCGATCGCGTGCCGAATGTTCCGGCCAACGTCATGCCTGCATTTTTGCCCACCCAGGCAAGTGTTTCATATAGTTTTACTCTTCGGCCGGGCGTAGTGTAA
>DASXOT010000665.1:0-3225 GCA_036494065.1 Chitinophagaceae bacterium | reverse complement strand
GGCTACTACTTTTTTTTCCGCATCAATGGTGGTAATATTAAAAACGGGATACAGCATTCTGGTAAATGTGGCATCGTATTTCCAAAAATCACCGAGATCACCAAAAAAATTAACACTAACTGAATCACTATAGTTACCTGTACCCCTTATTAATGAATTTGGCACTATAGGAGAAATAACAAAAAATTCACCGTTGCCAGCATCGTTGCCAGCTGAAATATAAAGAAACAAACTAGTATCGTTCCCATTAATTTGTGGCTGAATATTGTAATCCAGTTCCTCACATTGAGGACCGAATAATATACATTTATAATGCGGTACCCAAACCTTACCATTTACTTTACATCCAAACGTATTTCTTCCTTCCTGAGTAATTGGCGGCAGCTCGATCGTATTGCCAACCTTATCCTTTCTGCATTGTAATGAAAAGCTTACGATCACGATAACAAGAAATACAGGAAAAAGAGCTTTTGGTTGCATGTTTTTAGCCCGCTATTTAAAAAGATATTGAATGAAAAAGTTATCAAGATATTCAATACAAAACCAAAATGCTAAAGTGCAATTCCTGAAGCTATACCGTAGGCCTGAATTTATTGACTGATTATTTCTGACGGCAAATGATTTTGAAACAAACCGGTAAAATTGAAAGGTGGCATAAAATTTTTTCATGGAAAGGTGTTCAGGTAAATGGGTAATTGAATTTAGCTCATAGAATAAAAAAGAAACGATAAAATATATTTGTCACCCTCTGCACCCTGCCGGATTAATTTCTATGACGATGAGCAGTTTGCTGCCAATTATTAATCTAAGATCCCAATCCTTCAATGATCCCCGGTTGAAACTTAACAACTAATTCCTCTTTCATTAAATTTGCCTGAATGAGCAACAGACCATCCATTTACACTTCTCTTTCACCGGCATTGATACATTTATACGATATCAGTAACAGCATAATAGTAATCATCGATGTGCTCAGAGCCACTTCTACCATAGCGACTGCGTTATATAATGGCGCCAAATGCGTGATCCCCGTAGATAGTGTAAGCCGCTGCATAGAGCTGGGAAAGCAAATAGATGGAATAACGGCTGGCGAAAGAGACGGCAAAATTGCCGAAGGACTTGTACACGGAAACTCCCCTTTTGAATATCCCAGGGAATTTGTTGAAGGAAAAACGCTGGTGCTGACGACGACGAATGGCACCAGGTTATTGCATATAGCGCTGGAGAAGGGGGCGCAGGAAATCATCACTGGCTCGTTTCCAAACCTTACTGCCGTTTGCGATCACCTGGTGGAAATGAAGAAAAATGTGATCCTTGGCTGCGCTGCGTGGAAAGATAAAGTCAATATGGAAGATGCATTGTTTGCCGGTGCAGTAATTTCAAAGGTGAGAAAGCATTTCGATATAAATTGTGATTCATCACATATATCAGAGGCCATGTATGAAAAAGGCAAGCAAGATCTTTTTGGATTTATAAAAAATAACAATGCTTCGCATTATCACCGGCTGATGAAATTCGATTTGGAAAAAGATATGCGATATTGCCTGACTACCGATAAAGCCGCCGTTCTGCCTTTTTATAGCGAAGGAAAATTGATTGTAAAATCGTAAAGTATAACAGGCCGAAATCAGGTTAGCAAAACCTCGCAAGATAGGCCATTTTACCAGCTTCTCACCACAATAAAAATTATTTTATTATTCACTCTTTTTACAAGGAAATGCCATCTACATTCCTTTATTTTTGCAGATTGCCCTATTTTGAATGACTGACAGAAAAGCCGAATAGAATTACAGGACGTACAAGAGTGCGACGCAACGAAGCAAAATAGTAATTCAAAAGCCGGGCACATAAAAAAATTGGAGACAGCTTGGCCCTACCCCACCTTGTAAAATATGTGTATACGCATGGAACGGATGAAGTGATTCGCCGGGGAAAAAAAATACATGCGATCGGGTTTGTTGAGTTGGTTGAATATGACAATCTTTTCGGCTCCGCAGTCTTCAGGGTTAAGGATGATATCTACTCAACATTTTACAAAGTTTATATTCAGAAGATAAAGGATCCCAAATCACTTTCGGTTCGCTGCACATGCCCCTACAACCTGGGTGATATTTGCAGGCATGAAGCCGCTTCATTGTTCCAGTTGCAGGAAATGATCGACAAAAACATGCTGGAAGCCGATGATGTTCAATATGATCAGCGACATACGGTTGCCAAAATGAAATTTATTGACCTGAAATCACTGCGACTTCTTTCTTCTCCACCTGTATTTGCTGAAGCTGAAAAATTTCTTCGCACCCACAAAGCAAATATTGAGTATGCAAAAGATGAAACCGTGAAAGCTACCATCAACCTGGAGGGCAGCACATATAAGGTGATCATCAGAAAGAATGAGGAAAGAAATTTTGATACCAGTTGTGATTACGTCGATCCTGAACATCCTCTTTGCTTGCCCAAAGTCATTGTTTTTTTACAATTATTAAATTCATACGGTCCGTATTATTTTGACGGTATTCGCAACTGGGATAAAGAAAAAAATAAATTACTTGAAGCTTACGGATATTCTTTAAACGATGATCTCAAAGGAAAGTTTGAATTCACTTATAAGGATGGCAAACCCTTTTTGAGAGTTTTAGACATGGCGATAAAACGCGTGGCGCCTGTAGTCGCCATGCCCACCAAGCCTGCCGCGGTAGTGGAAACACAGCCGGATGTATCCGTAGAAGAAAAAGATGAATTGATCGCTATTGCTTCACAAAGACTGGCAATGGTATTCAACTTTAATAAAAAAACTTACCCTTATTTTTTTATTGATGTTGTCCAGGGCGAAACCAATGATACGGGCACCGGATTTACCGGCAAAGTTGAAAAGCTCGACCTTACCAAATATATTGATACAGCGAAATACAGCGAGAGCGATAAGCAAGCACTTGGTTTGTTGAGAAAATTACAAGAGCCAGAAATCAATAAATACATCAGTCGCAACTCTCCCTTTTCGGGCATTTGGGAAAATATCATTCATCATGAAGAAGAGGATCTTCCTGATGAGACAAAAAGTCTAATGACTGAATACTTGTTACCAAAACTGAAGAAATTATTTTCAGGATCGGAAGGGCCGCTTGCATTTAAGTTGCCGCAGGGAAAAACTTTCAAAACCAATAACCTCGAAGAAATAAAATTATCTGGCGAAGAGATTAGACCTCATTTTACGGTTAGCAAAAACGG
>DASXOT010000664.1:0-9912 GCA_036494065.1 Chitinophagaceae bacterium | reverse complement strand
CCTGTACGATATAAAACTGGCTGCCATGACTTGACTTTTCGGGATTGTCGTCGCGAGCCGCTGCGATCACTCCTTTTTTATGGAATAAAGAGGTTTGGAATTCTGCAGGAATTCTGTACGCGGGCCCACCGTTGCTAAGGGCTCTCCCGGTTTTGCATGTTTGCTATCGGGATCACCAGCTTGTATCATGAAATTTTTTATTATCCGATGAAACAAGACACTATCATAATAGCCCAAACTTACCAGTTTTAAAAAATTGTCACGGTGCAATGGTGTTGAATCGGATAAACGCACAACGATATTTCCCAGCGTTGTTTCTAAAAGAACATCTTTTTTTCTATCCCTTTTGGTAATAGTTGAATCCTTTTGCGCGGATAACGGGAGTGCAAAAGACAGTCCAATCAATGCGAATATATATTTCATTCTGCCGGCAGGTTGTTCTGAAAATATAAAAGTATGTGATCCTTCAAAAAGTTTTCCTGTTCTGCCGTTGTCATCTCAGGCATGGACTTTACCTGTTTGAAATGAGGCCAGCCTTCATCATCTGTTCTCTCTAGCTCGTAATAACCACTTTGCGAAAGCAATTTGCAAATAGCTACGTGCATCAGGTCTTGTTTTTGTTCCTTTGTAAACTTTTTGCGGATATCTCCGAATTCCTGGATGCCTACTAAGAAAAGAATTGCTTCCAAATCGGGCTTCTTGCCAAACCTTTCTACCAGTTTTGCTTCCAGGTCCCACCATCGTTGCTGAAGATCGTCACTAACAAACATGCGATAAAGATAAATCAAACCCGTCAGGGAGGGGATGCACCAGCCACTTAGATTTTCTCCACCACAACTGCTGCGCCGTAGGCCAGCACCTCATTTACGCCACTTATCACTTCGTTGGCATCATATCGAACGCTAAGAATTGCATTCGCGCCACGTTCTTCGGCATGTTGTATCATTTGTTGAAAAGCCTCCTCCCGGGTTTTTTCGCACAATTCAACGTAGATGGAAATTTTGCCTCCCAGCAGAGTTTGAAGGCCACCGGCAATGTTGCCAAGTAAGCTTCTCGACCGAACGGTGATACCGCGAACTACGCCCAGGTTTTTTGTGACGCGATAACCGCTTAGTTCAATGTTGGTTGTTACCATAGAATGGTCGACCATAAAATTTGTTTTGATGAATTTACAACATCATTAGGCAACGCAAAAGAACAATTAATCATTAATGATTATTGAATTTAATTAGAGTCCCCTATATTCCGATCTTTGCGAAAATTTTGGAGATGCTTCAATTGCAGGTTTTGCGACAGAATCCGGGATGGGTAAAGGAAAGACTGGCGGTAAAACATTTTACCGATACAAATGTTGTGGACAGGATTCTGGAACTGGATGAACAAAGAAAAAAATTACAACTCGAGTCTGACACGACGCAAGCTAAGATAAACAGCTCCTCAAAAGAGATTGGCCAGTTAATGGCAAAGGGTGAAAAAGAGAATGCGGAAAATCTTAAACAGAATGTTGCTTCATTAAAGAGCCAGCTCCAACCGATCAGCGATAAATTATCCCAAACAGAAAAGGAGTTGCAGAATGAATTGGTAAGACTTCCGAATCTGCCGTCTGAAAGAGTACCTCATGGCAGAACTCCCGAAGATAATGTGATTGTAAAAGAGGGTGGAAACAAGCCCACGCTTTCAACAAATGCGCTACCACATTGGGAGCTCGCAAAAAAATATGACCTGATAAATTTTGAATTGGGAAATAAAATTACCGGAAGTGGTTTTCCAGTTTATAAAAATAAGGGCGCACGCCTGCAACGTTCCCTGGTACAATATTTCCTGGATAACAACATTAATGCAGGCTACACGGAATATCTGCCACCCTACATGGTGAATGAAGCAACCGCTTTTGGTACCGGGCAGTTACCGGATAAAGAAGGCCAGATGTATTTTATAACTGAAGACAAATTTTACCTGATCCCCACCGCGGAAGTGCCAGTCACAAATATCTATCGCGATGAGATCTTGAAAGAAGCTGATCTTCCCATCAAAATGACAGCGTATACTCCTTGCTTTCGCAGGGAAGCAGGCAGCTATGGCAAAGATGTTCGCGGTTTGAACCGCCTTCATCAATTTGAAAAAGTAGAAATTGTTCAACTTGTTCTTCCTGACAAAAGTTATGATGTACTCGGGGAAATGGTGGACCACGTTGAAAATCTTGTTCAGTCATTGCAACTACCCTATCGAATACTGAAATTGTGCGGCGGTGATATGGGTTTCGCTTCTGCATTAACTTATGACTTCGAAGTGTACAGCGCTGCGCAGGATAAATGGCTTGAAGTAAGCTCAGTCTCAAACTTCGAAACTTTTCAAACTAACCGTATGAAGATCCGGTTTAAAGATAAATCAGGTAAGTCCCACCTGGTTCATTCGCTCAATGGAAGTTCGCTCGCACTGCCCCGCATACTTGCATGCCTTCTCGAAAATAACCAAACAAGCGAGGGAATCATCGTGCCGGCCGCTTTGTCTGCTTATTTCGGAAATAGTGTTATCAATTGAATTTATATAGGTTTTTTGAGCGCAAATGCGAATCTGGCTGCACGAATTCCACTTCATTTTTCAATTTCTTTAAACAAATTTTTCGTTAAAGGAAGCTTCTCGTATTGTTTATTTTCTCTTTTCAAAGTAACATTTGATAAATCATTCTTTAACTCAAAACCATTTTTATGAAAAAATCTATACTCTTTGCCTGCGCAATCGCCTTAGTGATCACAGCCGGCGCACAGATCGATAAAGGTTCAGTTTTGCTGGGAGGTGAGATCGGGTTTACATCAAATAAAGCTGAAAATACTGCCAGGGAAAATAATTCAACTTCTTTAAATCCTGCTTTTGGAGTGGCTGTGCAGAAGAACACGGTTGTGGGAGCAACGTTGATCTATAACAGTTATAAAGACAACTTCACCATCTCCAATCCGGAAATGAAAGGCCACACGTATGGTGGATCTGTTTTCGTGAGAAGATATTTAGCTATCGGTAAACAATTTTTCTTCTTTGGTGAGGCCGACTTTTTTTCAGAAGGTATTTTGAGCACGTCTGAACTTTCTTTCCAGAAAGAGGAGGCAAAGTCATGGGAAACCGGTGTCTATCTCTATCCTGGGATTTCATTCGCCGTGTCTAAACGATTTCAAATTGAAACAGGGTTTCCACAACTGGTAGGTTTTAGTTTTTCAAAAACAAAGAATTTCAGCAACGACGTGCTTGTTGAGACAGATCATTCCGTTGGCCTTTTTGCCGCAGCAAGTGCTTTTTCAAATATAAGCGTCGGCTTCCGGGTTTTCCTGTCTAAATAAAAAGAGCAATCAATGGGCTGGTGATTAGTGGCGGATGTTGTCAAATGAAATTGTGACTTCATAACGTTAAAACCAGCTATATCAAAATAAGAGCCGATAGTGAGATGTTTTGAATCATTACTTCCCGGGTTTAAACTTTTAATGATGTTGTTGGTCTGAAATCAAACCCTCATGTCGTTGAACAACCAATTAAAGAATCAGCATTTGATGTGGAGAGCCGCGTTTGGTCCGGCAGTGGAACGGTTGTATGATTTGGATAAAATTTCCCCACAAAAATTATATAAAGAACTTCAAAAGTCTTCTTCAAAAAGCCCCGAATATATCCAGGCGGCAGATAATTATTTGCAAGGTCTTATGATGGGTTTCCAGGAAATTGGAAGGCAACAAAGACAGCAAATGTCACCCGATCAGAAAAAAGAAATGCTCAAAAAGAGTCGCGAGAGTATCAAAAGCCTGAATCTTTACTGGCTGAATGAGATGGTAAATAGTGAAGCCCAGCTCCGCGAAAAGATGTCATTCTTCTGGCATGGTCATTTTGCCTGTCGCAATCTGAATATTTTCTTTCAGCAGGAATTGCTGGACGTGATTCGCCGGAATTGCCTGGGAAGCTTTCGCGACCTCTTACATGAAGTTTCAAAGACCGGCGCAATGTTGAATTTTTTGAATAATAATCAGAACCGGAAGGATCATCCTAACGAAAATTTTGCGCGCGAAGTAATGGAATTATTCACCATGGGTCGGGGAAATTATACAGAAGATGACGTAAAAGAAGCCGCGAGGGCTTTCACAGGCTGGGGAGCAAACGCAAAAGGAGAATTTGTTTTCCGAAAATTTCAGCACGATGACGGAAGCAAAGTGTTATTGGGTAAAAAGGGAAATTTCGACGGCGATGATGTGCTCGATATTCTACTCGATCAAAAGCAGACTGCCTGGTTCATTTCAAAGAAGATATATCGTTTTTTCGTTAACGATTCCGTTGATGAACAGAAGGCAGAATGGCTGGCAGATCGTTTTTATAAAAGCGGTTATGACATCGGCAAGTTGATGGAAGATATTTTTACCAGCGACTGGTTTTATGATGAAAAGAATATTGGCTCCAAAATAAAATCGCCAATTGAGTTGATTGTCGGTATTCAAAGGATGCTTCCAATGAAACTGGATAACGACGAAGCATTGTTATTAGTTGAAAGAGTTCTTGGACAAATATTATTTTATCCACCCAATGTCGCTGGCTGGCAGGGCGGAAAAACCTGGATAGATAGCTCTACATTGATGATGCGAATGCGAATTCCTCAAATGATCAGCGACCAGGATGAATTCAACATAAAGCCAAAGACGGATGATGATCAGATGATGGGTAGAAATGACGACGAAGTGAAATTTAAATTGGGTAAAGCGGCGAAGCCTATTAATGCCGAAATCGACTGGAACAAGTATATCGGTTTTTATGATAAAACGCCACGACCAGAACTGGTAAATGATATTGCAGGTATTTTATTGCAAACAAAAAGATCGGTGAGCGCGAATGTCATTAGCCAGTATTCAGACGGCAGCACGAAAGATAGTTTTATAAAGACCGTGACGATACAAATTATGAGCACGCCAGAATATCAATTATATTAGTTATGCATCAAGCTGCAAGCTTATAGCTTACAGCTAAAAGCTTTTTTATGCTTATCAAGCGCAAAGAATTTATACAAGTTGGATCGTTGGCAACTGCATCGTTCATGGTGCCGAAATTCCTGAAGGCTTTTGAAAAAGTCGACAGGGTTCCACCAGGAAATAAAGTGATGGTGGTTTTACAATTCAGCGGCGGTAATGATGGATTGAATACAGTAATCCCGATACGCAACGATATTTATTATCGCGAGAGGCCGAGACTCGGCATTGAAAAAACAAAAGCCCTCGCGATCACAGATGAAGTGGGTCTGCATCCCGGATTAACATCATTGCGGGAACTATATGATGACGGTAGCCTGGGTATTTTGAACAATGTCGGTTATCCTAATCCTGATCGTTCGCATTTTAGAAGTATGGATATCTGGCAAACTGGAAGCGCCAGCAGCGAGTATATCACAACGGGTTGGCTGGGACGCTATCTGGATGCACAATGTAGTGGTTGTGATAAGCCAACTTATGCACTGGAAATAGATGACATCTTAAGTCTTGCCTTGAAGGGTGAACATTCGAAGGCCATTGCGATGAAAGATCCAAAGAGATTATTTGGTACCAGCAATGAGAAATTCTTTAAAGACGTCTTAAAAGATCACCAGGGTGGACAAGAGGAAACGGTAGACTATTTATATAAGACCATGGCAGAAACTTTGTCCTCAGCCAATTATATTTTCGAGGAGGGCAAATTACATCCTTCATCGGCCGAGTATCCGAAAACGGAATTAGGGAACGGGTTAAAAACGATTGCGTCATTGATATTTTCAGATATCAATACAAAGGTGTATTACATATCCCTTGGCAGCTTTGATACACATGTAAACCAGGAAGCTCAGCAACAAAGATTGTTTACGGAACTGAGCGATGCAGTGCGGGCATTTACAAAAGATTTGAAAGATAACAGCCGCTTCAATGATGTATTGTTGTTTACTTTTTCAGAGTTTGGGCGAAGGGTTTCTCAAAATGCCAGTGGCGGAACGGATCATGGAACAGCAAACAATATGTTTTTGATCGGTGGAGCTCTGAAACAAAAAGGCATCATCAATGCCATGCCCGATCTTAATGATCTTGATGAAGGCGATCTTAAATATAGGATTGATTTTAAAAATGTTTATGCAACTGTTTTAAAAAATTGGCTGGATGCTGATGATATGGCTATTCTTGGAAAGAAATATGAACATTTAAGTTTTTGCTGAGGCTAAGACCTCATCGAACAAACACTTCTTTGCTATAAGTTCATTTTAATTAATCAAGGGTCATCTTTCGTTTACTAATTCCGATCTTGAATAATACAAATCCCATCACTGCGAAGCAAATTACTCCCAACAGCATGTAACCATTAACTCCCAGCATGCTGGTAAGGCCAGAGTCAATAGCCACATTATCCATAGCCGTAGCAACTGCGGGTATCCGGCTAAGAAGGGCGAATATCACTCCCAACAACGCTCCGCCTGCTACAAGACCCGTTGCGAAAAGGTTGCCACCTTCCAGGTCTTCTTCTCCTTCCTTAGCAGGAGTGTCGTCTCTTTTTAACTTCATTCGTTGTACGAAGCCTTTAATAGCGCCACCTATGAAAATAGGTAGAGTTGTAGAAAGTGGAAGGTATACACCAATGGAAAAACTCAGTGCATTTACGCCACATAATTCCATAACCACGGCTAAAGCAGCGCCTGCTATTACAAAGTTCCAATCGAGATGATTGCCTAAAATACCTTTGATCAACGTTGCCATCAAGGTAGCTTGCGGCGCAGAGAAGGTGCTACCGATTGCGTGATGTATATTATTTGCCTGCTCTGCAGCGGTTGGTTTGTCCAGTATGATTATAGTAAATCCGATTGCTATGGAAGATACAATTGCACCGATGAATAAACCAAGTTGCTGAAACCTGGGTGTGGACCCCACTAAGTAACCGGTTTTCAGATCCTGTGATGTGGCTCCTGCGTTGGCGGCAGCAATGCAAACCATTCCACCTACTACCAGCGCCATTGGTTCATAAAAAGCTCCGGTAGCACCTACTGCAACAAAAAGAAGACAGGTGCTCATGATCGTAGCAATAGTCATTCCCGAAATTGGATTGTTAGTAGTCCCAATAATGCCAACTATGCGGGATGATACGGTTACGAAGAAAGCGCCGAATACAACAATGAGAATACCGATCAATAGTTTGCTGAAAATATTAGAACCTGGTATCATTGGGAGAAGCGCTATCAATAGTATTAATGCGAGAGAACCGAATAAAACGACTTTTATACTGAGATCTTTTTCAGTGCGAAGTGTACTTTGTGTTCCTTTTTCTTTAACAGAGCGTACACTTTCTTTAAAGGATGAGACGATGGTAGGAATTGTTTTTATTAATGTAATAAAGCCTCCCATTGCTACCGCGCCGGCACCTACCTGGCGAATATATGCCCGGTAAATAGCATTGGCGGGATCGGCGAACGTGTGTGTAACAGGATCCCATCCTCCATAACCACCCGCGGAATTTACGCTGGCTAAGAAGCCCAGTTTCACCTGCTGCAAAGCGATCGTATCGGGTGGAATTAAAGAGGCCAGCACGGGATTAAAAACGAGCCAGCTCAGCACACTTCCCGCCACCAATATGCCGGCTATTCTTGAACCGATTATGTACCCCACACCTAAATATTCCGGGGTGATGTCAGCAGATAGCTGGGCAGCAGGATAGAAACTATTGACTACTTTATGTTTTACCGTATCATAAATCGGTGTGTCTATTATTACTTTAAAAAGTCGTTGTAATAAAGCGTAGACCGTTGCGAATCCTAATCCGAGAAAAGCTGTTTTCGCAAATTGTCCGCCCTTCTCACCTGCTTTTAATACAGCCGCACAAGCCGTTCCCTCAGGATACGGCAGGTTTCCATGTTCTTTTACAATCAATGACCGTCTTAATGGGATCATCATTAAGGTTCCGAGCATGCCGCCGAATATGGCTAAAATAAAAATGACTCCATAAGTGAAATAATCCGCAGACTTAGCCGAGGACAGAAATAAAAACCCCGGTAAAGTAAACACAACACCCGACGCAATACTTTCACCTGCTGAACCGGTAGTTTGAATAATATTGTTTTCAAGTATCGTTGTGCGGAAAACTTTTTGACCTAATGTAATTGCAATAACGGCAATGGGAATCGAGGCGGAAACCGTTAAGCCTGCACGTAATGCGAGATAAACATTAGCAGCACCGAATAATATTCCAAAAATACTTCCGAGGATGACGGATTTGAAGGTGAATTCCTTCATTTTTGTTTCGGGAGAAATAAACGGTTTAAATAATGTTGGTTCCTGCATAAGTAAAATTATGGTTGAAATAAAAAAGCGATGAACAACACCGCTTTTTACAATTAAAAACCTGCTTACTCATCCGAGGCCGCTGCTTCTACAACTATCTTGTTTAACCGTTTGGTAAGTGGTAACAACAGGAAAAAAGCTATGACAGCTGCTATTGCACTGATAGCAAAAAATACAGCCTTATTATCGAACTTATCCCAGAACCCAGCCAGGATACCCGATATTTTTCCACCCAATGAAGTTGTTATAAACCATCCTCCCATCATTAAGGCAGTCAATCTTCGGGGAGCCACCTTTGATGTTAATGACAGACCAACAGGACTCACAAATAATTCACTAACGGTGAAAACACCGTAGCTGGTCACGATCCACCAGCTCGAAACTTTGTTAACGTATATGTTTGTAGAAAGGCAGGCCGCAATCATAACCACAGAAGATAATCCTGCAATGAGCGTACCCCAGGCAAACTTGCCGGGGGTCGACAGTTCTCGTCGTCTTGCTCTCATGAATCCGAAAAATGCTACAACCACCGGCGTAAGGACAATGATCCAAAATGGATTGACGGATTGATATATTTCAGTGGAAATTAATTTCAGATCCTCGCCTGGCGGAGGGTATTTTTCTTTTTGCAAGTTTTGAAAATATAAGTCGGTACCTGTTTTCGTCATCACATTTCCTTTGGCATCGGCTTGTGCACGAAACTGGCTGTCGACAATCGGAATTTCTGTCGGCTTCGTGTTTACCGTTTCCAGGAATCCAAATGGTTTCAATGCGGGTTGAATGGCCTTCGGTGCTTCGCGGTCGGTGTAGGTTTGCGCCCAAATGGTTAATGCCGTTGAATTCTGATTATAAATGTTCCAGAAAATGATCGATACGCCAAAGAGGATCAATAAAGTGCTGATGCGTTTTTTTTCAAAGCCTTTGGCCCGGTACCACAGGCTGAAATAAAAAATGATGATGGGAATGCAGGCAAAAATGAAGGCATCGTTTGATGATGAGCCCAAAATGTCGATACTTTGCTTAAACCACCATCCTGTGTATTTGTAGATTAAACCTGGTAAAAACCAGCCAATAACTCCTGCAATTAATGCGGGCAAAAAAACACTGAGCACAATTTTATTAATAGGCATATCTTCTTTCTGCAGGGGCTTGATCACATTCGCATGTTTTATATGCTTCAAACCCGCTGCAAACCAAATCAGGCCCAGCACCATGCCAACGCCGGCCGCTGCGAATGCATATCCCCATGTGTAATTATTGCGCAAATAAGCAGCAACGAAATTGCATACAAAAGCGCCGATATTGATACCCATATAAAAGATATTATAGGCAATATCTTTTTTTGGTTTGAGATCAGGCCTGTTATAGATATTACCCAATAAAGTGCTGATGTTTGGCTTGAAGAAACCATTGCCGACTATTGCAGAAGACAACCCCAGGTACATCACCACATTGCTTCCGTTGAGTGCGATCAGGAAATAACCAAGCGCGAGCAAGCTGCCTCCAATAAAAATTGATTTGATGTAACCCAGGTATCTGTCTGCAATCAACCCGCCGATGAATGGAGTTAAATAAATAAGAGCCACATAAGTGCCCACTATGC
>DASXOT010000663.1:0-4003 GCA_036494065.1 Chitinophagaceae bacterium | reverse complement strand
ATAGCTAGTGGAAGAAGCATCATAAAATTCCCCATTACCTGTATGCTCATTAGCCTGAACTGTTTAAACATCATAAAGGGGTGAAGATTGATCCTTTCTTTTTCTTCGATACGATTAAGAACCCGGTGCCACCATCCATGTGCCGCAACCTCTCTAAACAAAGCAAAATAACCAGTCAACGTCAATACCATAAAGACGTAAACCAAAAAACTTGACTGTATAAACCATTGCCAGAATGTATCCTGTTTCCTCCTGTACACTCCCACCAACATAACGGTAAACATGATCAAAATACCAAAAGCCAGGCTGGCCTTACCTCGCAGGCCGGCGATCGCATATTCATCCCGATACCTCGCCTTAAAATAATATAAGGCAAGAATAAAAGCGGGAATGAGAACCGTGATTTTTTTCATGTTCTTATAATATCTCCTGGTCGAAATTATTGTTTCAGCATCTCAATATACCATTCGCTGATTTGTTTTCCCACAACGTCATAGCTAAATTTTCTGAAAGTCATTTCAGCAACGATGCTTTTCTCAAAAGCAGTCTTGTTCTCCACAACAAAAATCATTCTCCGGGCTAACATTTCCGAATCACCATTCCCGGCGAAAACCCCATTTATTCCTTCTTCTACAGTTTCATGAAAAACGGGCAGCTCACTCACAATAACGGGCACACCGCATGCATTTGCCTCAATGATAACACAACCAAAAGTCTCATACGAGGAATAAAGAATCAAGGCATCTGATCTCCTTATCGCATCGGCTAAAACGACTTGCGGCACTTCAGGATGAATTTGGACGCTATTTGACAATCCCATTTCTTCGACTATCTGCGCCAGGCTATTTTCTTTAGCTCCAAAAATTTCGAGAATCGCGTCGGGATAAATCGCCACAACCTTAGCAAAGGCATTGACAATAACCTCCGGGTTTTTTAAAGGTGCCAATCCGGATATATGAATAAACTTGTGGGTATATTTTACGATGTTGTCAACAGGAAAAAAAATGGCGGAGTTTACTACATTCGGAATAACCACACAGTTTTGGATAGAAAAACTCTGAATAAGAATCCTGGCAAGATGATTGGATACCGCGGAAATTCCGTTGGCTTTTTTAAAAACGTTTTTCCATATCCTCTGGTAGTAAAATGGCAACGCTATAAATTTTTCATTCGCTTCCGGCAAAAAACCAGACCAATGTTCCGTGACCAGGTAAGGGATATGATATTCATTTTTTACCCATCGGGCAATAATGCCCGCTTTCATCCCTATGTGTACATGCACAAGCGAGGGTATTCCATTTGACTTTATGAAATTTCTTACTGCTTTTTTATAAAGTCTTACTCCACTGTATGCACCCGTCAACCTGCCAACAAGGGAAGAGGATTTTTTAACGTAGATTATCTCTTCTGTGAGACTACCTTGCCTGTTATTTTCTGTTTTTACTGACCTTGTGATAACTCCGTTCTCGTCTGAAACAATTTTTATTACATGCACATCGTGATATAGTGACGTAGCCTGCGCGTGCCGTTGTATAAAATCGCCTTCAAAAGGTTGCAATTTATTGGGATACCACGAAGGAAGCCAGAGTATGGATAATCTTCTGTTTTGCATTCTATTCCAATACAAATGTTTTTCCGATTATTAATCAATACTTATAGCCAGGCAGACAAATCCCGGTTGATCAGTGCCGCAAGCTGCTCGATATCCTTTGAAAAATTACTTTTTAGTTCATCCCGCCTCGCGTTACTCATCTCGTCTCTTTGACCTGTCTTTATATTCCACTTCGAAAGCTGCAACATAATCGCGTGTCTGAATTTTTTTACGGGCATTATCGCTCTGAACATTTTTCTGCTTGCGGTTGATGGTTTTTTAATCAACCGGTGCAAATAAAACCATTTGATTCGCCTGTTTTTGTTGATCACCTTGTAATCCAATGGCAAGTGCGAATCAAGTCCCAGGAACTCCAATGTCTCTCCAACTACATGCCTGGTATTCATCTTAAAATCCTCGTATAATATGATGCGAACATTGCTTTTACCAAAGATGTCAATATATCTTTTGACCTGCTCAAAAAACAGAGCGGTGTCTTTGTAAGAAGGCAATTCGGCAAACTCGAGCGAATCCGGCAGATCCAATCCGCTCTTTCTTTTATCATCGAGATCGATTGCCTTTTCAAAATCCTCAATGTCCTCATTCCCGTCATACAGGTGCTGGCTGTGAATCGAATGGATTACATCTACCGGGTTTCGGAGCATAATCAATATTTTAGCGCCTGGGCAAAAATCTTTGATCTCCCGGGCTGCCGTCCTGGAAAACAAGTACCATACAGATGCATCTCCAATTATCTTTTGATCGGCTCCTTTAAAATATTCGAGATATCCGGCTTCGGATATTTTCATTTTCGTTTTTAAATCCTTGCCAAAATAATGTAGTTCTTTTTTTGCCATAAATATATCAGGATGCTGATCGAGGTAATCATTCATCGCCGTTGTGCCACATTTGGGTGCGCCAACAATAAAAAAATTAGGCTTTGACATTTCTTTTACTACCATCAAAACGCAGTAGTTTCAATTTTTAATTTTCTTCTTGCAAAAAAATACATCAGCACATTCCACATCGCCAGGCTGGCAGCCGTAGCAATAGAGGTGCCGATGATTCCATATTTGGGAGTCAGTGTAATATTAAAAATAATATTGAGAACGGTGCTGAGAATTAATGCGTAGATAGAAAATTTCTGATTGCCCGTCATCATCAACAAAGTTCCGACCGATCCAAAAACTACATTAATTAATTGCCCCGCTCCTAAAATCAACAACGCAGTGCTGCCATTAAAAAAATCTACCTTGAAAAAACCAAGAGCCTGGTGGCGCAGGAATATTATGCCAACTAAAACCGGAAGGCTGAAGAATAAGACCATCTCCGCTGCCCGTCTCATTATCCTTTGTAATTCCATCATCCCGTTGTTAGCAAATAGTCGCGCTATTACAGGAGCCAGCACAAAATTCACCGTAACCAGGCCAAAACTGACCGTGTCGCTTATTTTCAAGGCAATATTGTAAACACTTATTTCGTCATTTCCCCTGAATAGCCCTAAAATAAAAATATCGATTCTTGAATTCAAGACATATAACATTCCGATAAAAAAAAAGCTCAGGGCAGAATAGGTCCAATTAGACAACTCCAATTTCGGCCGAATGGTTTTTAGCTTGCCCCCTATCGCCCTCATGAGAAACCCAAAAGTAATAACCAACGTTAAAGCCATTGCCGCCAGGTTAATTCCAACCAGGTTATTAACGGAAACTTTCTTCTGTATAAAAAATACTACTCCGACCATGATTATTATCACAAGAGGTTTTAGGATCTTTTCCGGGAAATGGCTGGAAATTATTTTTTTTAATCCCTGCAACGATGCCTGGCTTACGGCCGTAATGGAAAGCATCAATAGCGAAGAAACAGAAAGAACAAGCCAGTTAAAGTCCTCCACTCTTCTTATAAGTTTTGTGTGGGTGACGACGATTTCTGAAATTATACTTATCACTATTGAACCACATATGGCCGCAATCATTCCAAAAAAGATTATTCCCTTCAGGCCCCCGTGACTACCGGCTACATCATAGACCGAAATTTTCTTTATCAATAAAGTGTCGGTCCCAATAATGCAGAAATTCAACAGCAGGTAAAGTAGATTGAAAATATAAACATACGAGCCATAGTCACTGACACCTGCAAATCGAATAAGAACATAATTGGACACAAAGCCAAGCAGCAGCGAACAGCCATTTAACAATAACAGTTGGACAGAATTCCGGATAAGAAAATCAGAGAAATGACTTTCACCCTGATCATTTTTGAAAATAAGGCCGATTGTTTTTTGAATAAGCCGGATCAAAGCGTTGTAGTAAGATTTTTAAAATTATTTTGCTATGAACCGCTGGTCGTTAAACAGGTCCACGGTCAATAGTCGATGGTCCATAATTATCATGTATTCACTATCATTTGTCA
>DASXOT010000662.1:0-3246 GCA_036494065.1 Chitinophagaceae bacterium | reverse complement strand
CAGGAAAATTTGGAGACTTTTATTTACGCGACGAGATATTTGATCTTCTTGAAGCGGCTTTTGGATATTGGCATGATAGTTTACACATCCTACTTCTTTCAGACTTGAAACAGGATGAGCTGAATGAATATTGTAACCGACATCGTTTGGATGCAAATAGATTCACATTGGTCAGTGCGCCACATCATTTGATGCCTTCGTATTTGTCAGTTGCAGACTTTGCCATTTCGCCATACAAACCGGCACCTTCGAAGAAATTTTGTACGCCTATTAAAGACGGTGAATATTGGGCAATAGGTCTTCCCGTCATTATCACAAAAGATATTTCAGTCGATTCGGACATAATCGAACAAAACAATATCGGCTACGTATTGAAAGACCTTTCAAAAAGCGAATACCAAAATGCCGTGCGAAAGATTGATGAATTGATCAATTCAGACCGAACTAAGCTGCGGGAAAAGATAAGAGAGATTGCCGTTTCAAACCGATCCTTTTCAATAGCTGAAAATATTTATGAGAAAATATACGGATAGGTATGCCTGGACTTTATTTTTTAGGGATTAAAAAAAGCGCCATTAAGAAGATGCGTCCATTCAGTTTTTTATTTGACTGGCGGGACAAAAGAAATTATCGTAGAATATTAAAATCGCTTAATCAAAATGTAGAACATCTGCAAGGGTCGGAGTCAGTGGTAAATTATCGGCTAAATAAAAGAGATTTGAAATTGATATTCCGGAAGTTTCCCTGCAGCGATTTGAGTGTTTTGCAGCAGGTATTCTTGGTGGAATGTTACGGACCCATTATTAAAGAAATGCTCAGCTATTTCTCCCCGGACGATCACCTGAAAATTCTTGATGCGGGTGCAAATGTTGGTTATTCATGTCTATATTTTAAAAGTTTTTTTCCTTTCTCAGAATTGGTAGCCATTGAGCCAGAAGAGAAGAATCAGCAGCAATTAGAAAAAAATATGGCAGCCAATAATTTCTCTTTCAAACAACTGGTGAAAGGCGCTTTATGGCATCGGGTTGCTTTTCTGGAGATTGCACGTGACTTCAGGGATAATCGGGATGCTGCTTTCACTGTTAGCGAAACAAATAAGAACACCGGGATCCAGGGATTTGGTTTTGACGACATACTTCAAAGAAATGGTTGGAATGAAGTTGATCTTTTAAAGATAGATATCGAAGGCTCGGAGAGATTTTTATTTGAAACAAATGAGCACGCGGAGAATTTATTGCAGAAGACAAAATTTCTCGCTTTGGAAATTCATGATGAATTTAATTCGAGGCCGGTCATTTATGGACATTTGAAAAGAAATGGTTTCGAATATTTTGAATTTGGTGATCTGACGATGGGTGTGAACACAGCTAAAATCAAAAAGAGACCGTAGTTGAGCAACGATGAACAAAAAGAAAATCTTGATACTGTGCCCTGCTCCCAGGGGCACTGCGGCTACTCAAAGGCTGAAATATGAGCAATATCTGGACCTTCTTGAAAAGGAAGGTTTTCAATTTACCATTTCGCCATTTCAATCAAGACGATTTTGGAAGATCATTTATAAGCCTGGACATGTTCCTGAGAAGATATTTTGGACGTGTGTCGGTTATTTGAGAAGAATTTTTGATCTTTTCCGCTCCCCGTTCTATGATGCTGTCTTTGTCAATCTTTGGGTTACGCCATTGGGATTTCCCACTTTTGAACGAGCACTCTTTTTTTTTAATTCAAGCGTGATTTATGATATTGATGATATGATCTTCGCGAAAACAGGTTCGTCGGGACTCGTTCAAAAGATGAAAGGAAGAAATAAACCACTGGTCTTGATGAAGCACGCGAAAGCGGTTATTACCTGTACACCAAAATTGCTGGAAATAGCGCTGGACGTTAATAAATTCAAGCACGCAGTGGATATATCCTCCACTTTTGATACAAACCGTTTTATTCCGGTTAAAGAATATTGCGACCACGATCTGATAAGTGTAGGTTGGACGGGGACGCACAGTACTCTTCCGTTTTTAGAAACTTTACAACCTGTATTGGCTGAATTGAGTAAAATCAGGAAGATAAAATTGATAGTTATAGCAAATAAAGAATATCAAATGCGGGAGGTAGAGACCGAATTTATTTTCTGGAAAGAACAGACAGAGGTGAAAGATCTGCATCGAATCGAAATTGGCTTATACCCGATTCCAGCTAATGAGTGGTCGCTGGGTAAAAGCAGTTTAAAAGCTCTTACCTATATGGCCATTGCTATTCCGTTTGTTGCTACTGCATACGGGACTAACTATCGTATCATGGAAAACGGCAAGCAGGGATTTCTTGCATTGACGGATGAAGAGTGGTTGGAAGCCCTGATTAAATTAACTGACAGCGCAGAATTAAGGAGGCAAATGGGATTGGAAGGGCGAAAAAGGGTAGAGGAAATGTTTTCATTAAAAATAAATTTCCCCAAATATCTTCAAATCTTCAAAACGGCAGTTTCCACATGAGTAAAAAACAAAAAATATACATAGCAGGAGCGGGTGGTATGCTGGGTGAGGCTTTTTATCAAAAGTTCAGGGACGATTATGAATTAATGTGTACCGACATCGATGTAAATGAAGACTGGCTCGATGAGATGGATTTTCGTGATTATGATAATTACCGAAAGCAGGTTAAGAAATTCAAAGCGGACTTTTTGTTTCATCTCGGTGCTTTTACGGACCTCGAGTTTTGTGAGACACATATTGACGAAACTTATCTTACCAACACCTTATCGGTAGAGAACGCAGTTTATATCGCCAATGAACTGGACATTCCACTTTTATATATCAGTACAGCAGGAATTTTTAATGGAAAAAAGGATGTGTATGACGATTGGGACATGCCAGATCCGCTGGGGCACTATGCCAGGAGTAAATACGCCGGCGAATTATTTGTAACGCAAAATTGCAAACGATATCTCATTTGCAGGGCTGGATGGATGATGGGGGGAGGTCCTAAAAAAGATAAGAAATTTATTCAAAAGATCATGTCGCAAATTAAGCAGGGCAAAAAAGAATTGTTTATTGTCGATGACAAATTAGGAACTCCGACTTATACACACGATTTTGCGGAAAATGTAAAATTGTTACTTGAAAAAGAATTTTGGGGACTTTATAATATGGTGTGCAATGGAATTACTGGTCGATTGGAAGTTGCGCGTGAGTTAATCAATGTGCTCGGTCTAAAGGATGATATTCGAATTACTCCTGTTTCGTCCGATCATTT
>DASXOT010000661.1:0-1706 GCA_036494065.1 Chitinophagaceae bacterium | reverse complement strand
CAATGAAACGGTACTTTTTTTCTGTCATAGTTCTTCTTCTTTGTTTTTTCAGTCCGCGGCGCAGGATAGTGTTCAGTTCAATCTGCACTACCTTCCGTCACACCAATATGACCAAACTATTTCACAAAAGATGGTTATCGTTACTACCATTGGCCAACGACTCAATTATAAATATTTTGAAAGAAGCGGGAAAGAAAAATCCGGACACAATCAACAAAACATTGAAATTACAGGCCAGAACCACAACAGGTGAGTACAATGCGGACAGAAAAATGCCCATCCAGCTTTTGATATTACAAACGTCCGATTCGAAGGGAAATGAAATATTACCGGCAACTACCAGGATCATCGGTGCTGTTGGAATAGATAAAATGCCCGTGTTTGATTCCGTTGCCATCCCAAATCCAAATGATGTTGACTCAAAGGCAGTTTTAGATCAAATGAAAAACATGTTTTCGCAAATTTCCCTGCCAAATACGAAAATGAAACTGGGTGATGAGTATACCAGGACCATTCCTCTAACGTTGCCTGCGGGAGGTGCCAAAATGCAAATGACAATGGCTATCACATATAAACTAATCTCGGTCACGGACAGTATTACCAACTTTGGAATGAACATAACTGGAAAGCTTGAAGTAAGTAATGACGATGGGTTACTCGGAAAAAATGGAACTTGTACGGGTCATGGAACAATGGAGTATGACAGGCTAAATGGATTTCCACTAAAGGAAGATTTGAGCTATATAATGGCAATGGACATAACAAAAAACAATATATCTGTAAAGGTGCAAATCAGTAGCTATTCAACTCACGACTACAAAATCTCAAGATTGTGAAACCTAGCCTAAGCTATAAATTCTTGTTGAAAGCGGATTATTGACTACTAAGCAAGTTTTGATAACAATTCTCTACCCCAGCCAACTTAGAGTTGCAAAAAAGCGATTTAATTACTTTGGCTAAATCCTCCGAAATAACTAGCTTAAACTATGAACCTGTCGAAGGCACCCTTTTTTATCCTTGCCCTGGTCTCGATTTTCCTCTATTCCTGCAAAAAAGAATATAGTTATGAAGGAGGATTATCCTCGCAGGGGTATTTGGTTAAGGACTCCATCAATAACTGTAGTTTCATATCAGTGGCGGGTAATTATAAAATTGGTAAAAAGCTTACTGATAGTAATTTTTTACAAGTAGAAGTGCACGTAACGAGGGCGGGCCAGTATGCAATAATTACGGATCAGGTTAATGGCTATTCGTTTTCAGCATCCGGTAATTTCAAAGACACGGGAATTCTTTTTGTCAAACTCCCCGCCGATGGTAAGCCGCTGAAGGCCGGGACAGATTTGTTCAATATTCAGTATGATTCTTCCGTATGCCAGGCGCAGGTTGCGGTTCAGGATAGCCTGCAAAATGTGGTCCTGACTTCCAATCCTGATTATTTTCCGCTTGCTGTGAATAACAGATGGGTCTACGACGATTTATCCTATCCTGGTGATTCGGTAATAAGCACGATTGTCGGCGATTCAACGATAACCGGGCTCTCTTATCTCATGATGAACGAATTCATTAGTTTTTACCCGGTAACGAATAGTTTCCCTTATCGCAAAGCGGGCAGCGCTTACCTGGAATATGCCGCAGTGAGCACTTTTACAGATGCACTGGACTACGCGCCCACAATATGGGATGATCTTCCGATTTTAAAAGAAGAT
>DASXOT010000660.1:0-6437 GCA_036494065.1 Chitinophagaceae bacterium | reverse complement strand
GAATGAAGATCGAAGAGTTTTTAAGAGGATATCGGTTTGAGTGACGATATTTTTAATCCGTAATCTCGAAAAAAGTTATTCACGTGTTTTCGAGGTATAGTAAGAGATAGATAATTTTTGGAGTATCCATTTCCCGGTTTGATGCTCGATCGAAAAAAATATTTTTAGTTAATAAACATCTCTTGATTAAGTCAGACTAATTCCATCCGGTTTTTCCCATTTATTGCGTTGTTTTTCTCATGGTTTTCCCTTTTTGCAATCTGATATTTGCAATCTAATGTATATACATTTTATTCGTTCCTGATCTTAAGAGATCCGGTAGGCATGGGAGACAAATTGAATTGATTTGCCACAACTGATAGCACCTGTGTGAGTGAGAGCCCCAATACGGGGCTGGTCGATTATTACTGGCATTATTCCCAGTGAAAAAGGTAGGTTGGAGGCGGGGGAGGGCCCTCAGGGGTGATAAAAATCGAAATCACAATATAAAAACTAGTGCCAAAAATTCCGCGGATAAAAAAAATTCTCAAATACTTTTCTATCGCCAACTTTTCAGTGTCAAAAAGTAATCCCAAAAAATAGCACCAATCTGCAAAATTGGAACGGCGAAATTTAAATGTGCATAACAGTGGCCGCAAGATTATATAAACTAACTCAGGTTATATAACACAAACTTCGATTCATAAATAGATGGTCTCTGACACGCTCCCATTTTTACCGTTTTGAATCAGCTACCATCCACTTGCCAGAACATCGGCGATGTGCAATGTTTTCAAAGAATACCCTTTGTGTTTAATATATCCATCCAGGTGCATTAAGCAGGAAAGATCAGTTGAAATCAGATATTCTGCATTTGTGGCCATGGCATTATCGACTTTTTGTTCGCCCATGGCAATAGAGATTGGTTCAAATTTTACCGCGAAAGTTCCGCCAAAACCACAACAGGTTTCTACATCATTCAATTCGACCAATTCGAGTCCCCTGACATTAGCGAGTAATTTCCTTGGCTCCTGTTTGATCTTGCATTCACGTAATCCTGCGCAGCTATCGTGGTAGGTTGCCTTGCCATTGAATTTCGCGCCTACATTAAACACCTGTAACACTTTTACCATAAACTCCGAGAACTCATAAACCCGCTTCGACAGATCTTTGACATTGTTGTGGCTGGCTGAATTATCGAATAATTTTGAATAATAATTTCTTACAAATCCCACACAACTTGCACTCGGGGCAACTATATAATCTTCTCCGTCAAAGTCCCTAAGGAATTTATTGCAGACTGACTTGGCCTCATCCCAGAAGCCAGCATTGAATGCAGGCTGTCCACAACAGGTTTGATTAGAATTATAGCTGACGATACATCCAATCTTTTCGAGCACTTTGATCATGTTAAAGGCAGTCTGCGGATAAAGCTGATCTACAAAACAGGGTATGAAAAGTTGAACATTCATGAATTTAACTTGCTTGGTAAAATGCCGGCAAGCCGACGTTCAAAAAATCAAATCATTTCACAGTGACCGGTTTCAATTGGATCATCTTAATGGCCGTTATCGCTGCTTCTTCTCCTTTATGCCCATGCCGGCCTCCGATCCTTTCCTTTGCCTGCTCTTCATTATCTACTGTAAGAACGCCAAAGATTGTTGGCACGGGTAAAGTAAGATTCAATTGAACTATCCCCTCCGTCACCGCTTTGCAAACGTATTCAAAATGAGGGGTACCGCCGCGAATCACGCAACCGAGGGCGATAAACGCGCTAGCATTTTTTTTCTTTTTTGAATGTTCCCAAAAGGTTTTTATTGCGAACGGTATTTCTATTGCACCCGGAACTGTTAATGAAATAATCTTTTTTACGCCGAGATCTTTCAGTTTTTTTATACATCCATTTTCCAATTCATCGACAATCGATGCATTCCATTCAGTTTTTATCAAAACGATACAGGCATCCCCGGTAGAAATGCCTGTAGTATTTTTTAGATTACTTTTATTTACGTCAGCCATTAGAGTAAAGGTTCAACATGCAAGGACAAGGTTATCCTTAACCCTTATTCCCTAAACCTTTAATTATACACTCCCAATCTTGCCAGATATTTGTCTGCCTCCGATCCTCTTTGGGTTTTGGGGAATTTGTCTTTCAGTTCTTTAAAAAGTTCGATAGCCTGTTTAGTATCATTCAATTTTGTTTGAGCCAGGTAAGCCGCCAGGAATAGGGCTTCTGATGAGTTGTCTTCGTCTTCCTTGAACTCCTGCGCCGCTTTTTTATAATTGTCCAGTGCCTCTTTATTTTTTCCTAAATCGGCGTAAGCGTCACCCAATAACTTGTAGGCGCGAGCCTGAAAAAAATTGGAACTGGTGCTAAAATCTTTCAGGTACTTTATTGCATTGTTGTTGTCGTTAATAATCAGGTAGCATTCCCCGGCGTATAGCTTTGCGATGTTGGCTGCATCAGTTCCTTTATACCGGCTCATGATCCTCAAAAATCCCAGGTTAGCGCCATCACCGTTCAGGGCAAATCCAATTAGCGTATCTGGCTTGGAAGCCATTAATGCTTTTCGCTGGTAGCTTTCAGCTGTGAAAAGCGCATCACTTGCTTTTGCTTCGTTAGGCTCTTTGTATAGTTTTTTATAAGCCAGGTACCCGCCCCCAACCAATATAATAACTGCCGAAACAATCATTACAGGTTTGCCATATTTTGTCCAAAAGTCTTTCGCCTTTTCTATTACCAACTGGCCCGGATCATCATGCACATCATTTTTCTTGACCGCCATAGTTAAATTCTATTTGTGATGTTTAAAGATTAATCAACAATAAAAGGATAGCTCGGATCCATATAAATATCTTTCAGCACTTCACTATCATCCGGGAACGGGCTTTCCTCAGCAAATTTGACGGATTCGCCAACGGCTTTTTCAACTCGGGCATCAATGTTCTTTACCTGTTCCTCTGCAGCAAATTTATTTTCGTAAATAGTTTTCAAAAGTTGTTGAATGGGATCTTTGCCCTTGTATTCTTCCAGTTCATCTTTCGAACGATATTTTCCAGGATCGCTAATGGAGTGTCCTTTGTAGCGATACGTCTTCATTTCAAGCAATGTAGGTCCGCCTTTTTCTCTTGCTCTTTTCACTGCCCTTGTTACACTTTCATGAACGGCTTCGGCACTCATCCCGTCAACAGCATCGCCAGGCATCTCATAAGCATCTGCCAGTTTATAGATATCGATAACATTGGAGGTACGTTCTACTGAAGTGCCCATTGCGTAATTATTATTTTCGCAAATAAAGATCACCGGCAATTTCCAAAGCATCGCCAAATTGAAAGTCTCATGAAGAATACCCTGTCGTGCAGCTCCGTCTCCAAAAAAACAGAGCACCACGTTGTCGGTACCTTTATATTGCTCTGCAAAAGCGAGTCCGGCGCCCGTTCCAATTTGCGCACCCACGATTCCATGACCGCCAAAAAAGTTTACCGATTTTCCAAAGAAGTGCATGCTTCCACCCTTTCCTTTCGCATTCCCGGTGGCTTTGCCATACAATTCGGCCATACACGAATTCACCGACACCCCTTTGGCAATTGCAAGACCGTGATCGCGATAAGCAGTGATGAAAAGATCTTCGGGACGAGTTGAGGTCATGCAGCCCGCGGCAATAGCTTCCTGTCCCACATAAGCATGGAAGAAGCCGCGAATTTTTCCTTCCATTTTGTATTTCTCTTCAGCGGTGGTTTCAAACTGGCGAATCAGCTGCATCAGTTCATACCAATATAAATAAGTTTCCTTCGAAAAAATGGTCGGCACCTTCTAAATTTTGAGCCGCAAAAATAAGGGTAAATAAGCAAATTATGGCTATTGATTTTTGTTGGTTTTCAATGCTTAGAATTAATTGGCCTGAGTTTTTCTACATTTATCAAAAAGCTCAATATGAAAACAAAAAATAAAAAGACCAAAAAAACTGCTTTAGTTTTTGACAAGATGGCAACCATAGTGACCAAGGCTGCCGGGAAACCCGCGGCCTTCATTGCTGCCTGTGTGCTAATTGTCCTGTGGGGAATCACGGGTCCCATCTTTCATTATTCTGATACCTGGCAATTGGTAATCAATACAGGCACTACTATCATAACCTTCCTAATGGTATTTATCATTCAGCAGACTCAAAACAAGGATACCATCGCTTTGCAGATAAAAATGAATGAACTGATCGCCAGTAGTGAGTTTGCAAGCAACCGGCTTGTAAATGTTGAAGATCTCACTACAGATGACCTGGAGTTGTTGAAAAAGTTCTACATCAAATTGTCAACGCTCGCTGAAAAGGAAAACGATATACATGCGTCTCATTCCCTGGACGAAGCTGAAGCCAGGCATAAACAAAAGCTCCAAAGCCATATTTCGCAAATAAAACACGGCAAGCAGAAATGAAGCTGTATTAGTTTATAATCCTTAATTTATTTCTGTGTATTGTTGATGAGCTCTGTGGCAAATTAAACACGAGACACTGAGAAAATACAGAGATGCATGGAGTTTATCGCAAATTGTTTGCGTATCATCTCCCTCTCCGGAGTATAGGGTCACGAAGTCCCAAGAACCGCAACGGTCACAAAGAACAATATTTTTTTCTGCCGAAAGGCTGATCTGAATTATAGTGCCCTTTGTGTTTCCTTCGCGACCGTAGTGACCAATCCTTCCGCGTAAGATCATCTGGAAAACTGGAAATGGATTAAGTTAATCTAAAGGTCTCTGTGTTAAATTTATCGCGCAACTACAAGGACCACGACAGGAAATACTGAGACTTTTTTTCCCCTAAACTTAGCCTTTTGGGTTCAGTGCATTATCAATCCTTGTTAGTATATCCTGCAAATGATATTTGCTCATTTCATCCGTAATGCCAGGTAAAGCCGCTTTGATCTCATTTCTCAAAGAGAGCAGGTGCGCCCTCACTAAACTTTTGATATCCGACTTATCATCATTAAGCTGCGGACGCGAAGTGCCACCAAAATTTATCACAATTGTAGTTTCTGACGTTTTAGGAGGAGTGATAATAGCGCTAAGAATATTTACATACGACTTCTGCAAATTTCTCCTGTAAATGTCAATCTTCTTTTTTGTTGTCAACTCACTCCAAATGCCTTTTTTCAGATCAGAAAATAGATCGGTAATTGAATAAGCCTGGCTTCCATCTTCTGCTTCAGACTGGATTAGTTTATTCAATGTACTCGTTCCAAACAAACGATTCAATACATTATCCTGGATATTACCAATAGTAACAAGCGGAGTGCCGCCAATTCTATCATATACCTTATCGTCAGCGAGCCAGGTTGGAGTTATGAATAATTGCTTATTAAGGAAATCGACACATTCTTTTTGCCTGGCTTTGGGAGTGTATTCATAAACATTCCCGGGCTGTTCTACAGTTTTTGGATTAAGATAGATTCCCCCAATATTTCTTGTTACATGAAACATGTAGCGACCGAACTGGCCCGTCAATTGACCGAATATGTCAGCAAGGCTGCTATAATCCTTATTATCTTCTTTGGTCCATTCAAGTAGTTTAGGCATCATATACTGAAGGTTTTTTATCCCGTACGTGCTTGCCTTTACTGCATCGTCACCAAGATCTTCTGTCTGAGAGCGCGGATCGTCCTGGTTACTTTCACCATCACCCCAGAAGAGACGCGGATTTCTTAAACTATCAATCACCCATTTATTCAGAAATGGTTTTTCATCGTCACCATTTTTGAATTGATAAAAACGTTTATAACCCCATTGAATGGCCCATTTATCGTAGTCGCCAATCCGTGGGAACATTCCCACTTCACTAATGTGATCTTCGGGTTGCGCTACATAATTAAAGCGTGCATAGTCCATGATCGAAGGGGTATGGCCATTTGCCTCAACCCATGCCTTATTGCGCAAGTTTTCTACAGGCACCGTCGAAGATGAGCCAAAGTTGTGACGCAATCCCAGTGTATGACCAACTTCATGTGAAGAAACAAACCTGATCAACTGTCCCATCAATTCATCGCTGAAAGTCATTTTTCTTGCAGCCGTGTCACTGGGCGAAGCCTGGATCATGTACCAGTTTTGCAGCAGTTCCATTACGTTGTGATACCAGTTAATATGGCTTTCCATGATCTCACCACTGCGAGGATCTGCAACACTTGGTCCACTTGCATTGGCAACATCCGAGGGTTTATAAACGATGGCTGAATAACGCGCATCTTCCAGGCTCCATTCAGGGTCTTCCTTTGGTGATGGGGCTTCTTTGGCAACAATTGCATTCTTGAAGCCGGCTTTTTCAAATGCAACATTCCAGTCATTTACTCCTTGTATAAGATATGGCACCCATTTCTTTGGAGTGGCCGGGTCAATATAAAATATTATTTGTTTTTTAGGCTCTACCAATTCTCCCCTTTTGTATTTTTCCATGTCTTCATCTTTAGGTTCCAGT
>DASXOT010000659.1:0-2701 GCA_036494065.1 Chitinophagaceae bacterium | reverse complement strand
ATTATCTCTCTTGAAGGATTCAGCGTAACCGAAGCTGCCAATTTAAAAACCGGTAACAAAAGCCTGGAGAAAGAATCGGTGGATGTAGTATTATGTGATGTAAAATTACCTGATGGCAGCGGAGTCGATTTCGTAAAAGAAGTAAGACAAAAATTTCCTTCTGTTGAAATCATCTTATTGACAGCTTATGCCAATGTTCATGATGGCGTTCAAGCCATGAAGAACGGCGCTTTCGACTATATTTTAAAAGGAAATGATAATGATAAAATTATTCCCCTGCTTCATAAAGCGATAGAAAAGGTCCAACTGCAAAAGCGCATACGACAGTTAGAGCTGCGCATCGGAAAGCAATATAGTTTCGAGAATATTCTTGGTGAGTCGACTTCTATAAAGGAAGCGATAGGCCTGGCAAAAAAAGTGGCGCCAACCAATACCACCGTTTTGTTATTGGGTGAAACCGGTACTGGTAAAGAAGTTTTTGCCCAGGCAATTCATACCGGCAGCAGCCGATCGGGGAAACCATTTATGGCGCTCAATTGCAGTGCCTTCACAAAAGAGTTACTAGAGAGCGAAATGTTCGGTCATAAGGCCGGTGCTTTTACGGGTGCCGCACGTGATAAGCGGGGCTTGATTGAAGAGGCCAATGGCGGAACGCTTTTTTTAGACGAAATCGGTGAAATGCATATCGACCTGCAATCAAAATTGCTACGCGTATTAGAAACAAATGAATTTATAAAAGTAGGTGATACGAAACCAACAAAAGTGAATGTTCGCATTATTGCTGCTACTAATCAGGACCTGAAAGACGAGATCCGGGACGGTAAATTTCGCGAAGATCTGTTCTACCGCCTCAATGTATTTACCATTCAGTTGCCTTCACTACGGGAAAGGAAGGAAGATATCCCTTTAATGACAAATAATTTTTTAAAGATTTTCTCAGAAAGAACCAATAAACGAATCTCGAGCATAAGCAGAGAGTTTATGACCCGATTGCAGCAACAGGAGTGGAAAGGAAATATCCGCGAATTAAAAAATGTGATTGAGCGGGCGGTCATCATGGCTGATGGCGCCGAACTCAAAAAAGAACATCTTCCTTTGGAATTGCAACAAACGGGTTTTGAAAATTCCTCTTTTCTCGATCTCGCTACACTCGAAAAAGTGCACATACAGAAAGTTCTTCACTATGCAAAAGGAAACAAAACAAAAACCGCTGAATTGCTGGGCATCGGTCTCACGACCCTTTATCGTAAACTGGACGAATACAAAATCTCTATAGACGAATAACCTTTCATTTTGAAAAATTCTTTTCCATTTCGGTAGGGTTTTTTGGATCCCTGCAAATTATTCTCTTCGTTATTTACAGCTGTATGCGGCCTCTGTTCTGCATTTCAGCTTTTTTATATCAACTGAGACAATTTGGTATCAAATTCCTATTATCTCCTGCAAACAATTTATGATGGCTATTTTATGGATACTGGCTGGCCTTGCGTGCTTTTGGCTTTTTTATAAATCCATTGATTATTTCGGAAAAATATAAAGCATGAATGCAGCACTTTTTTTTATATCGCTACTAGTCTTCGCGTATTTGTGTTACGTGTTGATTAAACCTGAAAAATTCTAAAAATAAATCCCGGACCGGGGTCTGCACCTGCGGACTACCGACCGTGGACCATTAACAATTCATAACCATGAATGCAGAAATCATAGGCATTATTATCACTTTCCTGGTGACCATCTTGCTGGCGATGCCATTAGGAAAATATATCGCAAAAGTCTTTAGCGGAGAGAGAACTTTTATGGATTTTATGAATCCGCTGGAACGGTTCATTTTTCGTATCTGTGGTATTGATTCGCAAAAGGGAATGAGCTGGAAAGAGTTTTTAAAAGCCATGCTAACTATTAATCTCTTGTGGTTGGTATATGGCTTTTTTATGCTTCTCTACCAGGGGCATCTTCCCTTTAATCCTGATAGTAACCCCGATCAAACACCTGATCTTGCATTTAACTCCATCACCAGCTTTTTAACCAATACAAACCTCCAGGACTACTCGGGTGAAACGGGAGCGACTTACCTGACTCAATTGTTTGTTTTTACTTTTCTGCAGTTTACAAGCGCCGCTACTGGCATAGCCTGCCTGATTGCAGTATTTAATGCATTGAAGCAGAAAACGACTGATAATCTTGGCAACTTCTGGAGCATTTTTATAAAATCAATCACAAGAATTCTTTTGCCCCTGTCCATCATACTCGCCATTATTCTTGCGTTCAATGGAACACCGACAAGTTTTGATAAAAAGGACACAATTATTACCATGCAGAGAGATACCGTCCAAGTGTCCCGTGGCCCGGCTGCAGGTATGGTCGCGATCAAACAAATGGGAACTAATGGGGGAGGATATTTTGGGGCCAACTCCGCTGTACCACTTGAAAACCCTAACTATCTTACCAATCTTGCTGAAGTAATTTCTATTCCGCTTATTTCGATTGCATTGCTGTTTGCTTTGGGTTACTATATCAAAAGAAGGAAACTGGCTTGGGTAATCTTTGGTGTAATGAGCTTTTTCTTCATCCTGTTTTGTATCAATAATATTTATTTCGAAACAAAGGGAAATCCGGAATTGGATAAAATGGGCATCTCACAACAGCTTGGCGCAATGGAGGGAAAAGAAGTGCGACTTGGGTCCGCAGCTACTGCTTACTG
>DASXOT010000658.1:0-4398 GCA_036494065.1 Chitinophagaceae bacterium | reverse complement strand
TAATAAGGTGTCCAATAGGCGTTAGGAGAGATGTACGAGACGGTAAAGTCATATTTTCCTGCGGTGGCCACTGACAATTGTAATAGTAACCGACCTGAAGTTTTTGTATTCTTTTTTTCTTCTTCAGCCAATTGATTCTTTATTTTTTCCAACTGGCTGTTAAGTTTCGTCTTTTTGTTTTGCAACCCGGAAAATTCATTCTGCAGTTCTGTAGATTTCGTTTTATAGTAGTCCATCATTTTTATCAGTTCTGCGACGCTTAAGCCCGTTTGCTCTCCTTTGATATTTTTATTGATTTTTAAAATATCGATCAGGTCTGCCACGGTTGCAATAGAAAGATCGATCTTATCTATATCTGCGCTAAGGGAGTCTATCGAATCCCGTAATGTTTTTACAGCAGGAGATGCTTCATCAGGAATTAAATAATTGTTGGAAAATTCAACACCGAGCATAGTAACGGGAGAGGGGCAATTTATTTGTATGCTATTTATATCAATACTGTTACTGATACCTTCGATGTCTAATTCAACACTCCCCTGTTTCAATTGAACCGACGCGGAATGTGTCATTTCTGCCCCAGAACGATAGATCGTGACGGACTTTAAATTGGAATTAACTGTTTTTTTATCATCCGTCGCATTTGAGAAATAATATCCCAGTAAAATGAGCGAGGTGAATAAGATTTTTCGGTGCATAAATCCCTTATTTTGGAAATGGATGCGCTGGGTGCGCGGATTACATAAAAAATTATTGATCTAAATTCGACGCGATGATCAAGGACTATTATAACATCCTCGAAATCCCATCTTCTGCAACACTACCCGAAATAAAAACGGCTTATCGCAAGCTGGCGATGGTTTACCACCCTGATAAGAACGCGGGTGACCCTTACAGTTCCTCGAGATTTGATGAGATCAAAGAAGCGTATGAAGTGTTAACCAACCCGGCGAAAAAGGAAAACTATTTGCAGCAGAGGTGGTATCAGCAAAGTATCGGCAGAAAACGATCTGCAGAAATGGTGACGCCTGTATCTATTTTGCGTCTTAGCCTCGAAGTGGAAAAATACGTGTCAACGCTCGATATACACCGAATGGACAACGAAGGACTTTCTGCTTATATTTCGGAGTTGGTTTCAGCTAACACTATCGAAAAGTTAAAAGAGTTCAATGAAAAAGATATCAACCGGCAGATAGTGTCTACGATTTTGGCGGCAATGAGCCCTTTGCCTTTGAACCTGGCAAAGCCGCTGGTAAACCAACTTTCAAACCTGGTGGTTGATGATAAAGAATCTCAGGATAGGATAGCTTCGTTTTTAACTAAATTGAAAAAGAATTTTTTGTGGGATAAATACAAGATTGTGCTGATACTATTATTTACGATCGGTATTTGTTTTCTTATTTATATTACCAGTCGGTAATCGGACAAGTTGCTAGACTTTATTTGACATTTTGAAAATCCATTATTAATTTCTAGTTTCATTTCTATTTCGCTACCTCGTCAACTTCCCGATGAAAACTTTCTATTGAGTATTTGCTTACAACAACTGATTTTCGGCATTAATTATTTTATCTTAAGTAAATAAACAACTGCAACATGAAAAAAGGACTTTATTTTTCTTTATTACTTGTTATTACAGCATTTGCACTTTATCTCACAAGCTGCAAAAATAGTTCTGAAGACCAGAAACCGCTGCTGTCGGCTGAGACAAAACCCCTGTCACAAGATGAGGTAATAAAAAGAGGTGACTACATTGTAACAACAGGAGGTTGCAATGATTGTCATTCGCCAAAGATCATGACGCAAATGGGTCCTGTTACTGATTCGACAAAATTGTTATCGGGGTATCCGGCGGGCGAACCCCTTCCTCCATTGGATGCTAATTCGGGCAAACCCGGAGGTTGGATCAGTATGGCTCCGGACGCTACGGCGTTCGTTGGACCCTGGGGAATCTCTTATGCGGCAAACCTGACTTCCGATTCTGCTACTGGAATTGGCGCCTGGAATGAAGATCAGTTCATCAATACATTGAGAAATGGAAAACACCTGGGAAATGGCCGACCCATTTTACCACCGATGCCCTGGCCGGATTTTGGAAGAAAAACAGAGGACGATCTCAAAGCTGTTTTCGCTTACCTGAAGTCTTTACCAGCCGTGAGCAATAAAGTGCCGCAAAACATAGCGCCGCCCGATATGATGAAGATGATAAAGAAGTAGGAAGGACCACGATTTGCAGGATTTTAAGAAAGAGCTACGGTTTCTGAGATTCCAATGGATTTTATATTTAATTTCAAAATTTCTCTATATCAGCGCGCTTTTTCAATCGTGGAAATCGTGGTTCTGTACATCTCCTCACGTAAATTATGTACCCTTTCGTCTGCGATATATTCATCGAATTCCATCAGACGGTCGATGATACCATTGGGAGTTATTTCGATCACCCGGTTGGCAACTGTTTCCATGAAGGTGTGATCATGGGACGACAAGAGCACAATCCCTTTAAAATTTATCGCACTTTCATTAAAACTTTGAATACTTTCCAGGTCGAGGTGATTGGTCGGTTGATCCAGGATAATGCAGTTTGGGTTTTGTAACATCATGCGACTAACCATGCATCGCACTTTTTCACCACCACTTAATACCTGTGTTTTCTTCAGCACATCGTCACCACTAAACAACATTCTTCCTAGGAAACCGCGGAGAAATGGCTCATCCACATCGGTAATGTAAGAAGGAACCCATTGGCGGAGCCAATCCATTAGACTGAGATTTTCATTGAAGAATTTGCTATTCTCCAATGGAAGGTAGGCTGTGGTGATGGTAGTGCCCCATTCAAAATTACCGGCATTTGCCTTAGCGACGCCATTGATGATTTCGAAGAAACTGGTAATAGCCAAAGGATCGCGGCTATAAAAAGCGATCTTATCGCCTTTGTTTATTGTGAATGAAACATTACGAAACAATACACGCCCGTCAACCGATTTGCTGAGCTTTTCGACATTGAGTATCTGGTTCCCGGCTTCACGTTGTGGTGTAAAGAATATTCCCGGGTATTTGCGGTTGCTCGGCTCAATTTCTTCAATCGTCAATTTTTCCAATGCCTTTTTTCTTGCAGTCGCCTGCTTCGATTTAGAAGCGTTGGCGCTAAAACGGGCAATGAATTCAAGAAGCGCCTGGCGTTTGTCTTCAGTCTTCTTGTTTTTATCATTCAACTGTCTCGCCATTAATTGCGACGATTCATACCAGAAGGTATAGTTACCCGTAAATATTTTTATCTTCTGCCTGTCAACATCGGCGACGTGTGTGCACACTCCATCTAAAAAGTGACGGTCATGGCTTACCACCAACACGATGTTTTCGTAATCGGCCAAAAAATTCTCAAGCCAATTTATTGTTTCTATATCCAGGCCATTCGTGGGCTCATCGAGGAGCAAAATATCAGGATTGCCAAATAATGCCTGGGCCAGGAGTACCCGCAATTTTAAGTTCGAGGGAATGTCTTTCATCAGGCCCTGGTGAAATGCATCTTCCACACCCAGGTTGTTTAGTAAACTACCTGCATTACTCTCCGATTCATAACCGCCCATCTCGCCAAACTCGGCTTCCAATTCGGCAGCCTTCATTCCATCTTCCTCTGTAAAATCCTCTTTGGCATATATCTTTTCGCGGGCATGCATCACACTCCACAATTTATCATGCCCTTTTAATACCGTATTTAGCACGGTGAATTCATCAAATTCAAACTGGTTTTGTTTCAGCACCGCCATTCTCTCTCCCGGAGTAATTTCAATATTTCCCTTATTAGGATCGATTTCGCCGCTGAGAATCCTCAGGAAGGTTGATTTGCCTGCGCCGTTTGCACCGATCACACCATAACAATTCCCTTTGATGAAATTCAAATTCACTTCATCAAACAAGACCCGTTTGCCAAATGAAAGCGTCACATTTTTTACACTGATCATCCTCTGAATTTTGGAGCCGCAAAGGTAGTTCATTATTGCGAGTGCCGGGACAGTAAAATGAATATGATTTGTTATGATTATCCCGTTACCGGTAATCATTTCTGTTATTTAGAACAATACAGGCCAAATTGATCATAATAACGCCTGATCAATTAAATTTGCAGCCCCGCGGCGGTGGCGAAACTGGTAGACGCACTACTTTGAGGTGGTAGCGGTCGAAAGACTGTGAAAGTTCGAATCTTTTCCGCCGCACCGAAGGCCAGTCGAATTCGATTGGCTTTTTTATGCAGGATCAGCAGTTCAGAGTTGGGAGTCAGGAGCCCAGTCCCAAGATGCGACGCGGACCACGGTCCACAGTGTGCAATGAATGATGAACAATGAATGATCGGTGATGAGTTGGATTTGATCCGGCATCATTGAGATTACGATATTATTTTTT
>DASXOT010000657.1:0-5673 GCA_036494065.1 Chitinophagaceae bacterium | reverse complement strand
CCATTGCAAATTGCCACTACCATCCACTTTCACTACCCAATAATCTCTTTGCCCATGAAATCCTGTTACGTCCCCGTCGGTTGATTCGGTAAATCCTGCTGCAATGCATCCACCATCGGGCGTGGATTTTACCGAATAAATTTCATCGTCACCGCTCCCGCCGAGGCTTTTTTGCCATTTCAGATTTCCAGTTGCATCAATCTTAATAATCCAAAAATCCCGCTCGCCATGATTCGTTATTACGTCTCCATCGTTTGATTCAGTAAAACCTGCAACAATATAGCCACCGTCGCTTGTTGGATCTAGCGCGTATGCATAGTCATTCTGAGATCCACCATACATTTTTTGCCAGGAGATTTCACCTTCACTTGTTAGCTTCACAACCCAAAAATCCGCGCCTCCATGATTGCCTGCTATGCTGCAGTCTGTGGAAGAAGAGGTTCCCGCAACAATATAACCTCCGTCAATTGTTTCATAGATAAGCGCTCCGATTTCAAAGTATGTCCCTCCTAGGCATTTCTGCCATTGAATATTACCGTTAATATCAGTTTTTACGACCCAGATATCTCCGATATCCTGATTGCCGTGATAACCCATCACATCGCCCCCGTCTGCTCCGTAGGTGTAGCCTGTCATAATATAACCATGGTCGGACGTCAGCTGTACCGCAGTTGCATAGTCGCCGCTATGACCGCCATAACATTTTTGCCACTCGATAATAGGAGTTTGTGAGTGAGAATGATTTGTTGCAACAATAAAGAAAGTGACAAGGAATAAGGTGGGGATACGATGCATGTGTGCTTATATAATAATTGCGATAAGCATTTAAAGATACAAAACCGACCGGATAAGGATTTGATCACTGAAAGAATTTACATCAGTGCATGCCAGAAATTCTGAACCTGAACGTTATAAAACATGCTGAGCCGCAAACGAACAATCTTGCTTTCCCCGGCATCCTTTAAATATATTCCGATAGAAAGGAGTAGTAAAGAATTTATAACAGGAAAATTCATGGTTAAACCAGACAATTTTTGACACATCTGACCTGTGTTCTAATTGACAAGGCATTCTTCCATTGTCTCATTGTTATTTTAAACAGAGGCAGGCTAATTCATTTTCTTTTTTAAACTCTCGTCAACGGCATCTAAAAATTCCTCTGTATATAAATAATCTTTCCCATGCTCTACTTTTGGTTTGATGGTGATCGCAAGATCTTTTGTCATCTTCCCTTCCTCCACCGTTTCTATGCAAACCTGCTCCAGCTTATGACAAAAATCAATCAACTCCTGGTTGTTGTCCAATTTGCCCCGGAAGGCCAGTCCTCTTGTCCATGCGAAAATGCTGGCAATGGGATTTGTTGAGGTGGGATTTCCTTTTTGATATTCACGGTAATGCCGGGTAACTGTTCCATGTGCTGCTTCTGCCTCCATAGTTTTCCCATCAGGAGTTACAAGCACGCTTGTCATTAGCCCCAGGGAACCGAAGCCCTGAGCGATAGAGTCACTCTGCACATCACCGTCATAATTTTTGCATGCCCATACAAAGCCACCGTTCCATTTTAAGGCGCTTGCCACCATATCATCAATCAGCCTGTGCTCATAAGTAATATTGTTTTTCTTAAACTCTTCTTTAAATTCATTCTCGTACACTTCCTGGAAAATATCCTTAAATCTTCCATCATATTTTTTCAGGATCGTGTTTTTGGTGCTCATATATAATGGCCATTCTTTCTGCAATGCCATATTCATACAACTCCGCGCAAAACCCCGAATACTTTCATCGGTATTATACATACTCAATGCAACGCCGCCACCTTTAAATTGGAACACTTCATGCTCGATCACTTTTCCATCTTCACCCTCAAATTTCACTGTCAGTTTACCCTTGCCCGGAACCACAAAGTCAGTCGCCCGGTATTGATCGCCGAACGCATGTCGGCCAACAATGATTGGCTTGTCCCAGGTGGTTACCAATCTTGGAATATTTTTAATGACAATTGGCTCACGAAAAACGGTACCATCGAGAATATTCCGGATTGTTCCATTGGGACTCTTCCACATTTGTTTAAGATTAAATTCCTTCACCCTGGCTTCATCAGGAGTAATAGTAGCACATTTTATACCTACACCGTATTGCTTAATGGCATTGGCTGCATCAATCGTAACCTGGTCATTGGTTGAGTCGCGGTATTCAACGCCCAGGTCGAAATATTTTACATCTGCATCAATATAAGGAAGGATCAATTTATCCTTGATAAATTTCCAAATGATCCTGGTCATTTCGTCTCCATCAAGCTCTACCACGGGGTTAGCTACCTTAATTTTTGTTGACATTGTTTGGCTAGGGTTTTTATCGTTATCAAAAAAATTTGCAAAAGCTTATAATGGGAGGCAAAACTAAGGCATTATAATCTGTGTTAGAGAAGATGCAATAAATACGGATTTAAACGTTATCTGATTATAGCAAGGGAGAAAATATAATGTTATGTCCCGACTATTGATTTGAGTCAATTTTTGTATCTTACGAAAACAGTTAAGGCCCCATGAATGTTGTCAGACCATTTTTTGACTATGTCAGAAAGTTTATTGAAATTTCTGAGGACGAGTTCAATCAGTATATCAATCCTTATATAACCGTTCGCAAATTTGCCAAAAAGCAGGTCATTACGGAAGCGGAGCAGATTGAAAATTACTTTAATTTCATTATCAAGGGGCTTGCACGGAAATACTATAGGAAAGGAAAAGAAGAGATAAACACTCAAATATCTTTCGAAGGACATATCATTCATTCGCAGGAATCTTTTCACAGCCGAACTCCATCGGAATATTTTGTAGAAGCCATAGAAACAACCACACTGGTTTCTATCACTTACGATGATCTCGAAAAAATTTATGCCCGCTCCAGCAAAATGGAGCACCTTGGACGGTTGATCATTACCTACACCATGGTGATAAAGGATCGTTGGCAAATGCAATTGGTAATGCATACTCCCAGGGAGCGATTTATTCGTTTTGTGAATCACAATCCGGAGCTATTACAGCGTGTACCGCAAAAATTTCTTGCTTCCTACCTTAATATAAAACCAGAGACATTTAGCCGTTTTAAGCACCTGGTACGCGCCGGGTCCAGGAATGAAATTGCGTGAGTTATTACTTAGCGATTTTATCAGGCAATATCAATTTTCCAATTTTGCCGTTATTACCAGCCAAAAAAACAGTGGGGCCTAACTTCGCTATGCGGCATACATGAAAGCCTTCATTACTGATCAAAGTAAATTCTCTGCCTCCATCGATTGACCAATCGACCCCGGTAAGTCCACAAGTGAGTATTATTTTTTTGGATAAAAATTCAACGCAGCTTCGATAGCCATGCGGCGGCACTTTGGAGGCCGTCCAGGTTTTGCCGCCATCTTCGGAGTAAAAGCAATTCCTGTCAGAAGCAGTATCCGAATTAAAATCCCCGCCCACCACGATCATCTTTTTGGCACCATTTCGTTTGTCATGATCCAGGATCGAAACTGAATTGGCGCCAGTAGTTTCTTTGCCCTGGATGATGGGCAAATCAATAACACTATTTCTTATAAATATTCTCGACTTCAGACCTCCGCTTACAAATACAGCTTCGCCGGGATTCAATGCGCGCACATTAGTGCCACTGGCCGCGAAGCAGGCTTCACCACTATCCGCAATTGGCCGTTGCTCATACGGAATATCCTGCCAGGTATTTCCTCCGTCAAATGTCCTCGTCACGAAAAACCTTCCATCAATAGGATCGCCAATGACTATACCACTTTGTTCGTTCCAGAATTCCATGGCGTCAAGAAACATGCCCTTGATTTTGTTTTCATAAACAACTTTCCAACTATCGCCACCATCTGCCGTTTTTAAAATATAAGCAGGTTCGTCGACAGAAATGATGACAGCAGTCGTTGCATCAAATGCTTCAATGTCCCTGAAATCTCTTTTCTCAAAACCTTTTACAGTAATCCATTTCCAGTTCTTTCCACCGTTAGTACTCTTCCCCACCGTTCCATTACTGCCGCTCACCCAAACCACATTATCATTCACCACGCTTAACCCGCGTAAACTCGTTTTGGTTTCAGACGTCAGTATTTCGATTGAGGGCAGGTTTTTTTGCGCCACCACTTTATTAGCAAAGCCAAAAAAAACTAAGCCCGACAACAGGATTAAAATAAATTTCATTGCCTCGATTTTGTAATTAAAAGGCAAGATAATAAAGCAATGATTTAATGAGAAGCTAATGGACTGTTTTGTTTTAATAAAAGAGAAATAAGCAGATTTGTTCGTTGGTAAATTATGGCATGACTTGTATTGGGTAATAGATAGAATTCGGGATCTTTTGCATTTATTAGTTTCTTCTTTGCAAATTCAAGATTACCCAGGCTTGCCAACCGGTCTTTTTCACCCATAAGTACATAGGTTTTACAGGTAATTTCATCCCAATGGGATTTTAATTTTCGTAACTGGCGGCGATGGGCAAATTTTTCATCACCGGCAACATTCAAATACTCGGGTATAAGCATACTTACCAGCGCCAGCTTACCTGCATACGAAAACCAAAACATTTTTTCTTTTGCCGGATCGATGACGGGTGAAACCAGGTAAAGCTCCTGCACCAATTCCGGATGCTGCATCGCAAAAGATGCGGCGATAGGTGCACCATAGGATGAACCCATCAGGTATACCTTGCCATCATGATTGTATTGGTGAATTATTTTTTCGAGATACCGCACATGCTCCTGGATGGAAGGTTCTGCTACACCATAATTTGATTTTCCGAAACCCATCCGATCAACTGATAACAACCTGAAATTTTTCTGCAAACTTGAATCGTCCAGCAATTTCATTGAGCTGTACCACGCACCCGGCGAACCATGTATGATGATCAATAAAGGCTTTGTAGAATCTCCGACTAATGCATAATGAATGCGCATATTTTTATAACGGATGTATTTCAATTCCGGCTTCACGGACCGGTTTGCGTAATGACGGGAAATCTGCTCGTCACTGAGAATATGGACAGGAAAATGACAGGCGCCCATGATTACCAGGCAAAAAAGAAACATCCAAATTCTGGTCAGCCGCATAAAATGTGTACACATAAAAACATATCAGTTTCACTCACATTCACAGTAAAAAAATCCGGCTACACTAATTGAATTTTTTGCAGCCGGATTTTTTACTTACCTAAATAAAATTCCGTTAATCGTCGTCTTCCTCTTCGTAATAAGCATCTTCATTACTGGGATAATGTGTTTCCCACTCCTTCACTGCAGCATCAGTGAGACACTCTACGATATCGTAAAGTGAATCAGTTTTTCTTCGCCACTCTGTGACCAGCGGGTCGTCGTAACGCATTACAAAAACGCAATGGTCTGATTCCACAGTAATCTTTACCAATCTAATGTCTGAGCCTTCTTTTTCTTGTATAAGATAATAACATCCTGGCTCCAGTAGTCCGTAGGAAAACATAGTTCCTCCTTTTTTGGGTTCATTCAATTAATTAACTCCGGGTTGTAAGCAAGAAGGTAATGGGCTTAGAATTTAAAGGCTGAGTAATAATGCTTCGGGAGACGGGTTAGAAAGTCCGAAGCACTGATCAAATTTACGGGATTTGCCACCGATTTTGAGCATTAATTTTTAGTGAAAT
>DASXOT010000656.1:0-2529 GCA_036494065.1 Chitinophagaceae bacterium | reverse complement strand
TTTATCTCTTCCATTATTGAGGGCAAACGGAGTTATTCCCCAATCGGGAATCGAGATAACTATGACATGCTTGGTCTTGCCATGAGCAAATCGAATAGCCTGCTGTAAAAGGGATTCAAATTGAGGTGCATATTCCTCAACAGATCGTCCACGATACTGGTTGTTGACCCCAATTAGCAACGTCACAAAATCATAGGAATCTTTAAAAGAGTGCATATTGATCGCCGATTGCAACTCATCAGTCGTCCACCCGGTCCTTGCAACAATTTCCGGGTCTTCAAATCCCGGATTCGACTTTCGAAGCAATTCGACCGTTTGATTCGGGAAATTCAATGAAGGTGACACCATTTCACCGATCATGTAGGAGTCGCCAAGGCAAAGTAAAGTATATGAACTCATTTTCCGGGAAGAAGGGTTATTCGTGAAAATAAGCAGAAATGCCAAACCCGAAACAAAACCGGTTAGAGAAAAGAGCCGGGGGTATATTCTTTTTCTCAAAAAGGAATTCATTACTCAAATAAATACGATAAAAACGCGCTTTTAGATTGAAATCAAAGAAAGTCAATGATTGCATTGATGACAGCCGGTTCGCGGTAGATACGCCGATGACCGAGGCCCTTTGTAATGACAAACTTGAGATGTGGTAGATTCTCTCCTTTCACTTTCAATGCGTCACCAATGGGTGTTTGCTGATCATCTTTGTCGTGAAGCCATAGAATATTCGCATCAATATTTTTCACTGCCCTGCGAATAGAATACCATTCGGCCGGATGACCTCCGATACCTGCAATAAGCCGATCAAACTCTTTTCTTACACCGTCGTTTAATTGAAGAAAATGGAAGAAATGGTCAATAGCCGTTTTTGTCTCCGTGAGTGGCGCAACCAGCACCACTTTAGAGTTTTTATCATGCGGCATATTTTCCAATGCGAGTGACAACGCCAGTCCGCCAAAGGAATGTGCTAAAAAGGATTGAACCGGGCCGAATTTGTCATAAATGGCCATGATCATTTTGGCGAAAAGAGGAGCAGTAATAGTCTTACCGCCGCTTATTCCATGTCCCGGAGCATCGAACGCTAACACTTCATATCCTTTCGCTATCAAAAGAGGAATGTAATTTTCAAAATTTAAAATGGATGATTCAAAACCGTGAACGATAAGAATTTTACTTTTTTGAGGATAATTCCAGCGAAAGCCATGAATGGAAATGTTTTCAAGTTCAAACTCTAATTTTTCTGCTTCATTGAATACCCCGGAGAGTGGTTTTTTTGTTCGTTTTTGTGGTGAGCGAAAAAGGTTCAACGCTTCTTCTGCAGCTTTCCTTTTCGAAATAAAGGAAAGCAATCTGAATTTCGCAAGGAGATAACGTAAAGCAATTTTTTGTTCTAATTTCATGATTGCGCAAATCTATTAATCAATTTGAATACCCTTTTGGGCGTCTATGAACATCGTAATTATCGGAACCGGGAACGTGGCGACTATCTTGGGTAAAAAGTTTAAAGAAGTTGGACACCACATTACGCAGATATTTGGAAGAAATGCTGCTGCTGCCAGTAAGCTTGCCTATCAATTAGATACTAAATCGACCAATTATTGGTCAGTGATCCGCAAAGATGCCGACGTGTATTTGATAGCCGTATCGGATGATGTTATTCAGGAAGTCGCCAAACATGTTCATTTGCCAGGCAAGGTCATTGCACATACTGCAGCGTCTGTTGGCAAGGAAGTGCTAAAGACTATGTCAAATCATTATGGGGTGTTTTACCCATTACAAACGCTTAGAAAGGATTTGGATGTGTTACCCGAGGTGCCCATATTTATAGACGCAAGCGATGACATCGCCCGGCAAAAATTGGAGCAACTGGCATTTTCAATATCGAAGGAAAAAGTGATGGTAGCAAACGACACTGACCGGGTGAAGATGCATGTGGCAGCCGTGATAGTAAATAATTTTACGAATCATTTATATAAATTGGCCGAGGATTACTGTAAAAAGGAAGGAATTGATTTTAAACAATTGCTCCCATTGATCGAAGAAACTGTTCACCGGTTACGATCTGTCTCTCCATCCGAAGCACAAACAGGGCCTGCTATTCGGCACGATGAACCAACCATCCGGCAACATCTCTCTCTTCTTGAAAAATATCCGCAATTGAAAAAAATATATGCGATGATGACGGAAAGTATTCAGAGTTCAGAGCCGGGAGTCAGTAGTTAAGCAGTCCATGGTCGTCAATCGACAGTAAAGCGACCATTGACAATTGACCATTCACAATTTACAACTGACGCTCACTCACACGAAAAAAGGATTTTCCCTACTTTCGGGGATATATGAATGTTCTTGCGGAGTTTAAAAAAGTAACTACGTTCATCTTTGATATTGACGGAGTGCTCACGGATAGCACTGTAATATTGCTGGAGAACGGTTTGCAGGCCAGAAGGATGAATATCAAAGATGGTCTTGGTTTACAAATGGCGTTAAAGAATAGTTTCAGGGTGGTTGCCATTTCAGGAAGCTATTCAGAACCTG
>DASXOT010000655.1:0-3273 GCA_036494065.1 Chitinophagaceae bacterium | reverse complement strand
AATCCGGGGATGAGTCCTACTACTAACCCTTATATCACCGATGAACGAGATGCCGTGGTGAATTTGCCGAATGGAGCTACCCGTACAGAAAAATGGTTCCAGTTTAGAATTCCGGTAAGCTCTTTTCAGAACAAGGTGGGTAATATACCTGACTTTAAATCCATTCGCTTTATACGTATGTTCCTGACAAATTTTGATGACACAGTTGTTTGTCGTTTCGGAACACTGGAATTAATAAGGAACCAATGGCGCAAATTTGATTTTAACATCGACACCTCCGGTAATTATACAAATCTTCCTGCGACCGATCCTGTAACCACCAATGTGCTTGCGGTAAATGTAGAAGAAAACGATTCACGCGAACCCATTCCTTATAGAATCCCACCTGGCATTGAAAGGCAACAGGAATTGAGTAACAATAATGTTCAGTTACTATTAAATGAGCAGGCGCTTAGCTTCCAGGTATGCGGATTAAATAAAGATATTTTGAATAACAAGGCTCGCGGCGTTTTCAAAACGATGAACCTCGATTTACGTCAATATGGAGAAATGTCTATGTTTATTCATATTGAAGATTCATATGCTCCCGGAAATCATTTTAAAGATGGTGATGTAGATGCAGTAATAAGGATTGCTAATGACTTTTCAGGTAACTACTATGAAGTAAAGATCCCATTGAAAGTAACGCAATGGGGAGAAACTGACTCATTGAAAATATGGCCCGCAGAAAATAATCTTGATTTCGATCTGCAGGACCTGGTAAATCTTAAACTCGAACGAAATAAGGCGGGTATCAACGCTTCACAATATTACAGTAAAACGCTGCCCAATGGGCGGAAATACGGAATATTAGGTAATCCCAACCTGGGAGAAATAACAGGTATATTAATGGCGATAGAAGATGAAAACCAGGAAAATGTTTGCGCTGAAGCCTGGTTCAATGAACTTCGATTATCGCGGCTTAATGAGAAAGGTGGCTATGCCGCTATCGGCAGGGTGGATGTAAATCTCGCGGATCTGGGAACGCTGTCATTGGCGGGTAGCGTGAAAACTGCGGGCTTTGGAACCCTGGATCAAAACGTAAACCAACGAAGTAAGGAAAACGATTACCAGTACGATATTGCCACCAATTTGGATTTAGGAAAACTGTTGCCCAAAAAAGCAGCTGTACAAATTCCAGTTTACGCAGGCATCGATCGCGCTTCCAGCACACCCGAATATGATCCTTATGACCAAGACATAAAACTGGACCAAAAATTAAAAGATGCTGCGTCCAAGTTTCAAAAGGATTCTATCAAGAATGTAGCTGAGGATATCACTACCACAAAAACAATTACATTAACCAATGTAAAAAAGAATCGAACGAAACCCGGTAAGCCAATGCCCTGGGATATTTCAAATCTTAATTTTAATTATTCTTATATCAGTACGGAGCATCATAGCCCGCTGCTGGAGCATGATGACCTGCGACGCACGCAGGCGGCAGTAGAGTATGCATACGCGCCGCAAGTAAAACCGGTTGAACCGTTCAAGAAGTTTATAAAATCAAAATCTCCTTGGTTGAGCCTTATCAGGGATTTTAATTTCAACTATGCTCCTAATTTAATTTCGTTAAAGGCGAATGTATTCAGACAATTTGGAGCAACCCTTCCGCGGGATGTTGGCGGCAGCAGCCTGTATAAGGTTCCAGAGACCTACGACAAATATTTCTTGTTTGACAGGTATTATATCGTGAACTGGGATCTGACCAAGTCGATCCATATCGACTATACCGCAGTAAACAACGCGAGAATAGATGAGCCCGATGGACGCATCGATACCAAAGAAAAAAGAGATTCCGTTAGAAAGAATTTCTTTGATGGAGGACGAACCACACATTTTAGCCAGGACGTAACCGCTACTTATATAGTGCCCACGCAAAAGCTTCCGCTACTTGACTGGACAACAGTACGGGCAAGTTTTACAGCAAATTATAATTGGGATGTAGCCTCACTACTCGCAACGAGCCTGGGAAATACCGTCATGAACGGACAGACAAGAGTGATAAATGGCGAATTTAATTTCGACCAGCTCTACAACAAGTCAAAATTCCTGAGGATCATCAACAGTGACGGGCCTGTTCAAAAAAATATTGAACCCAGGCGCATACAGATAAAATCAAGCCCAACCGATACGGCGAGTAAAAAAATGAAATGGATCAGGAATCCAAGATGGCAGCCGGCGCCGGGAAAAGCGACAAGATTTATCGGCAGAATGGTGACGGCGCTAAAAAGAGTTGGAATACAATTCAACGAAGACATGGGAACGACGTTGCCAGGATGGCTTGACAGCACTGAATTTTTTGGACGTGATTTTAGAAGCCGCGAACCCGGCTGGGGATTTATCTTAGGCTTCCAACCTGATACAAGCAGGATCAACAGCTACGGTGCAAAAGGGTTGCTGACTCACGATACTTTATTTAACTCGCTCATCCAGCAACGATACAATCAAAAGATAAGTATCACGGCACAATTAAGCCCAATCCGTGATCTGAATATCGATTTGAATGTTCAAAAAACTTTTGATAAAAATTATTCTGAATTATATAAAGATACAAGTGCCTTTGACAATGTGGGTCTAACGCGATTGGACCCCTATGCTCTCGGTAGTTTCAGTATTACCTATATTTCTTATCAGACTCTCTTCCGAAAATTTGACCCTAATGTAGTGTCTCAAACTTTCCAGCAATTTGAAGCGAACAGGATCATTTTGTCTCAGCGATTAAGTGCGAAAAATCCATACGCATCAGGTATTGGCTTCCCCAGTGATCCCGGTTATTATGCGGGCTATGGTCGCTATGCCCAGGATGTTATTATACCCGCTTTTCTTGCTGCCTATACAAATAAGGATCCAATGAAAGTGTCACTGATAAAAAATTCCAATGCTAACCTAACATCGAATCCTTTTGGAAGATTGTTGCCAAAGCCTAATTGGAACATTACTTATAATGGACTTTCCAAGATAAAAGGGCTACAGAAAATATTTACCAATTTCACGATCAGACACGGATATCAGAGTAATTTGAGCATGAATAGTTTTAATACCGCACTATTATTTGCCGATCCGTTCAGAGTAAGTTACCCGCAATTCATCGATACGAGCACCAATAATTATATACCGTATTTTCTCATACCTAATATTACCATCACCGAAGAATTCAATCCGCTTATTGGTCTGGATGTAACATTCGTCAACCAATTGTCGGCAAATTTTGAGTATAAAAAATCAAGGACG
>DASXOT010000654.1:0-5413 GCA_036494065.1 Chitinophagaceae bacterium | reverse complement strand
CATTTTTTTTGAACGTTTTTGATTGGAATTGAAATGATTTTGAATGTGCGATTGACAAATTAGTGAAGAGTGGAATCAAAACATTTTCAAAACTGTCAAAAAACGATTTCATGAGATCAACACACACGTTCGGCATTGACTTTATAACAAGGAAATGCAAGGAAGACAAGAAGAAAGCATTTATTTATATCCGAATAACTGTAGATGAAGAACGTAAAGAAATTTCACTAAAAGAGCAGATCATTGCAGCCAGTTGGGATAGTAAAAGAGAAATGGTCAAAGGAAAACGATCGAGGCCCAAACAGTTAATAAGACTATTGATGATGTCAGATTCCGAATTAGAGAAAAATACTGAATGCTGCATGATGCAGGCGCTTTGGTGACTGCTGAAACGGTAAAAGATGCTTACCTGGGCACTCGTACATTGCAAAAAGGCCATAAGTTCACAAAACTGACCGACTATTATCAAAAGATTTGGAAACACAAGCTAAAAGACGACGCATAAGACTGCAGAATTTTTTTAATGAAAGACATCAAAATTTGTTTACCCAATGTACTTTCTCCTGCACTGGCTGCCGTTTTGATTCTACCGGATAAGGTTCAGCTATATAGCCGATATAAAAAAATCCTACTAATTTATCAGTGGGCATTAAATTAAAAAAGGGTTTGGCCTCTTCCATATAAGTAATTCCTGCAGTACTCAAATAGCAGCCTAACCCGTATGCCGTAACAGTAAGAAACATATTCTCTATAGCGCAAGCCACTGCTGCTATTTCTTCTACTTCCGGCAAAATATTCTTTTCGTTTCGTTTCATGCTTATTGCAATGACATGCGAAGAAAGTGAGGGATACGCCGATAATTTTTCATATCTACCCTTATTGAAATCATTGCCTGCATACTTCTTATACAATTTTTGTTGTAGTTCGCCGAAATATTTTAAACCTTCGCCGGTAAAAACTGTGAATCGCCAAGGTTCTGTTTGTTTATGGGTAGGTGCTCGATTGGCATTTTCCAATATTTGCCAAATGATTTCATCAGGTATTACTTTGCCGGCAATGTATTGCTTGGGATAAATACTCCTTCTTCGTCTTATTATTGAATTAATGATCGCTGCCTCTGTATCGGACATTAAATAGATTTAAATTGTTTTGCTCAGGGATAATTATTTTTTGAAGAGTCTTGCTGAATTCAAAATGAAAGTCAATTCAGAAATTACATGAATCAATGCAGCACCAAGTGGAGTAATATATCCTAAAAAAGCCAGGGTAATGCCGCATATATCAACTATCACTGTTCCCCAAAAATTAAACATGATCACACTCATACACTGTCTGCCAATCCGTAATACCTCCGCTATTTTCATCAGGTTGTTATTCATTAGTGTCATGTCAGCACTTTCTAATGTTACATCTGTTCCACTTCCCATAGCGATACCTACTGTAGCTTCTGTAAGTGCTGCTGCGTCATTTATGCCATCACCTATCATAGCAACTTTCTTACCCGCCCGCATAAATTCCCGAACCCGTTCAAGTTTTTCTGCTGGCAACATTTCTGCATATACTTCATCTATGCCCAATGAACGACCTACTGCATTTGCTATCTTTTTATCATCTCCAGTTAATAGCAGGACACGACAACTAAGCTTTTTTATTTCTTCTATAGCTTGTTTTGCTTCTGGCCTCAATACATCGGCCACACTGATTGCGCCCAGAACCATATTATTTTGAGCAACCAAAACAGTAGTAAATCCTTTTTCTTTTTCGTCCTTAAGATAATCTGCGATTCCCGTATTTAATGAAGTTTCTTTTTCTGCCAGCAAGGCAGAGTTTCCTATTGTAACAATATCATCTCTGATTGTGGCAATCATACCTTTGCCAGGCAAATACTGAATATTACTATAAAGAAGTGGTTGAAGATTTTCCGCCTTTGCTTTGGTATTAATTGCAGTTGCAATTGGATGCTCCGAATGTTGTTCGGCAGAAGTGGCTAACTGTAATACTTTCTCTTTGCTGGTACCATTAAAAGTTTCAACGTTCATTACGGTCGGCATACCGAGTGTTAATGTTCCCGTTTTATCGAGTATCACTGTATCTATCTTTGCCATTTGCTCCAGGTAAATTCCTCCTTTCACGACAATTCCTTCTTTAGCCGCCCGGCCTATGCCCGCTAAAATAGCCAGTGGTGTGCCAGCCGCAACACCACATGCACCTGCGGCTATTAACGCTGCTATTGCTGAAACGACATTGTGCGTGAACAGCCAGGTAATTGCTGCACCAGCCAATGCGAGATAAACCAGCCGCGCTGCCAGTTTATCTGCCGTTTTTTGAATAGGCGCCCTTGATTGCTCTGCTTCTTCAGTAATTGCAATTACTTTCCCAAACGTCGTATCCGGACCAACACGTTTCACTTGCACTTCCAGGATGCCAGTTTGATTTAGTGTTCCTGCAAATACCTCAACACCTTCTATTTTTTCAACAGGGATGGATTCCCCTGTAAGCGATGATTGATCTACAAAAGAATTACCTTTTATGACGATACCATCAACAGGAATAGCAGATCCGGGCTTTACAATCACTATATCACCGGCTTTTATATCAGCAATATCTGATTCGCTTTCTTCTGTTCCCCGGCGTACAACAGCTTTGCGTGGAAGAAGCGCAAGCAATTTCTCAATAACATTCCTTCCTTGTGAAACTAATAGATGTTCAAGATATTCTGCTATCAACACAAAAAAAGTAATAACAAGACCCGTAAAATATTGCTGAATAAATAAGGTTGCAATAACCGCAATAGACATGGAAAGTTCCATTGTCATGCGGCGTTCCCGAATATTCTCAAATGCTTCTTTGAACATGGGGTAGCCCCCTATTAGTGTTGCGAGGATAGCAATGAAATCAAATGGCGCAAGATATTTCCACACTCCAAGCCAACTTAGCAGCAATGCCACTGCTACCGCACTAATGCGAATTAATAAGTCTTCTTTATGATGATTGTGGTCGTGATCGTCGTGTTGGCCTGACATAATTATTATTTTACTATGCAAAAGTAGGCAGCTTTTCACCCAGGGACAGGTATAAAAACTGGGTTTTTAGGTACTTTTGCGGTATGGCAAAAGACTCCTTAGTACCCGATTTTGAAATGACAGTGAAAAAGATACAGACAAACAATTCCCCGCCACACAGTCATCATTATTTTGAATTGATTTATGTATTAAATGGTCATGGCAAGCATATCATTAATAATAACCAATTTGACTATGCCATGGGAGACTTATTTCTATTGAACCCGCAAGACAAACACACTTTTAGAACATCAGCCGCAAGTGAGTTTTGTATTGTTGATTTCACAGGAAACTTTTTCACTTTTATTGGAAGCCGGGATAAAAATCAATATCAGGGTATACAGTTTTTTGAGCAAATGGAATATGTTTTTCATAATCATCATCGCATAAAAGGAAATATAATCGTGGATGAAGAAGACAAAACCTGGGTGGAAGTATTAATCAAAAGGTTATTACGGGAAAAAGAGCTTGGTGATTATGGAAAGGAAAATATGTCAAGAAATATCGTTTTTTTACTACTACAGTTAATAACCCGCCATATAAGGCGCCAGGCTATCTTTCCTTTAAAAACACAACGTGCTCAAAAAACTGTTCACGATATTATCAACTATATTCATCAACATATTTACAACAAAGATTTTTTGCGAATAGAAAACATCGCCCGATATTTTCACAAATCAAAAGATCATATCAGTCTTTACTTTAAGCAGCAAACTGGCATAACCTTGAAGGATTATATATCAACTTATAAATTACAACTGGTTAAAACCCGTTTAATTTATAGCGATCTTACCATTGCGAGTATTGCAGTTGAAATGGATTTTACAGATGAAAGCCACTTGAATAAAGTTTTTAAAAAGAAAACCGGGATAACGGCGAGCGCATATCGCAAAAATAAAAAGAGTCAACGCATTCTGCCAGGTAAATTTTCAAAATAGAATGTCTCTTGACTTTTTATACCCGGAGGCTTCATTGTGGCTATATAGAATCTTTGGTAAAACTCAGAAAATCACTAATTGTAATAGATAGGATGTAAAATTATAGATTGTCGAATCGGGTTGTGACTTGTTGCACCAGGTTTGCCCTTTTACACTAACTGAATAAAAAAGCTTAAAGCAGCCCTTCATATCAGAAAGTACTTGGACACAACAGTACTGAATCTGCACGCTATTACCTGAGAATAGATCTTCAATCAATAGATGCAACTAATCATTATGTACGATTAACCGCAAATATGTATCCTGACTTGATAAAGGAATTAAATATCACATGCTTAAATGTCTTCCCAAAATTTAAAAATTATGAAGCCAACTAATTTTTCTAAATACATCACAGATTACATATCCAGGTATTTGTCTAATGAGAAAGGCGCAAGCCCCAACACTATTACTGCTTACAGGGATACATTTGTTTTATTAATTTCTTTTTTGGAATCTGTAAAAAGAACAAGAGTTGAAAAACTTACATTGGAGAAAATCACTAAAGAAATTATCATCGAGTTTTTAAAGTGGCTGCAAGAAAAAAGACAATGCAGTAACTCGACAAGAAATGCACGGTTAGCGGCCATACATTCATTTTATACATACCTGCAAGGTGAAGCACTGGAACATCTGTATGAGTGCCAAAGGATATTGTCTGTCAGGTTCAAGAGCCAGTCAAAAGAGACTATGACATACATGACCGTTGATGGTTTAAAATTATTACTTGAGCAACCGGACATTACCACTAAGAAAGGGAGACGAGATTTAACTTTATTATCCTTAATGTATGATAGCGGTGCCAGGGTTCAGGAAGTTATTGATCTAACTCCTTCCATGTTGCGGTTGGGCAATCCTCCAACTGTCAAACTTATGGGCAAAGGTAATAAGGCCAGATTAGTGTCATTGCTTGACGCGCAAATCGAACATCTGAAACACTATCTCAACGAGCACCGGCTTAACGAACCAAATGCAAACGCCTATCCGCTGTTTTTCAACAGCAGAAAAGAAAAATTGACACGAGCAGGCATAAATCATATTATCCAAAAGTATTGTCGTGCAGCACGAATAAAAAATGAAAGCTTGATCCCAAAGAAAATCAGTTGTCACTCTTTACGACATTCTAAAGCAAAGCACCTTCTCCAAGCTGGTGTAAACCTGGTTTAAGTACGGGATATACTTGGACACGTATCAATACAAACTACAGAAATATATGCAAGAGCAGACTCAAAGCAAAAGCGTATTGCTTTAGAAAAGGCTTATGTCAATTTACATCCGAAGGAAAAACCAATCTGGCAAAATAACCAGAACCTAGTTACATGGTTAAAAGCGTTCTAAGAGTAGTAATCGGGATTTAATATTACCACTCATTTT
>DASXOT010000653.1:0-1593 GCA_036494065.1 Chitinophagaceae bacterium | reverse complement strand
CGTCATCGCCATTCAATCAATGGCACAACCGTTCCTGCGCACAAAAGGAAGGGAAATTGTTACAACGGAAGGCAAATCCTTTGCGATCAAAGGCATTAATCTTGGTAACTGGTTGGTGCCGGAGGGATATATGTTTCATTTCAAAAAGGCAACGTCGCCACGATTGATCAATGAAACTATCACGGAGCTCATCGGTCCTTATGAGACCGAAAAATTCTGGCAGCAGTATGTGAAGGCTTATATCACTTCCACTGACATTCATTATTTAAAAACAGCGGGCATCAATTCAATCCGACTGCCGTTCAACTACCGGCTGTTTACTGATGAGATTTACCTGGGTGGTAGCGGTATGAAAAGGGCGTTTTCCATTGTCGACTCACTGGTAAAATGGTGTAAAAAAGAAAATATCTATGTACTGCTTGATATGCATTGCGCTCCAGGCGGACAGACTGGTGATAATATTGATGACAGTTATGGATATCCTTTTTTGTTTGAAAGTGCGGAAGCGCAGGATGTCATCATCAATATCTGGAAACAAATAGCGGCGCACTACGCAAATGATCCTACTATCATGGGATACGATCTCCTGAATGAGCCTATTCCGCCTTTTTATGATACTGCTTTTTTCAATCCTCGCCTCGAACCGTTATACAAACGTATTACGCAAGCGATTCGCAAAGTGGATAAAAGGCACATTATTTTTTTAGGCGGAGCACAGTGGGATTCGAACTTTGACGTCTTTGGAAAGCCATTTGATGATAATGTAGTTTATACTTTTCACAAATACTGGACACAGCCGATCCGCAAAGTAGTGCAGCCTTATATCGATTTCAGTAATAAGTATAATGTGCCTATCTATTGCGGCGAAACCGGGGAAAATACCGATGAATGGATAAAAACGTTCAGGCAAATGCTGGATAGCAATCAAATCGGCTGGCACTTCTGGCCCTATAAAAAAATGGATAACAGCCGGTGTATGGTTAGTTTTAAGGAACCCGGAAACTATAATTTGATCAGCATGTATGCAGACACCATCAGAGCAAGCTTCAAGGATATTCAAAAAAACAGGCCGGGCGATATGAAAGCAGTTCGGGAAGCTTTGGATGAGTTTTTAAAAAATTGTCGCTTTGAAAATTGTTATAAGAACGAAGGCTATGTTAGAGCGTTAGATTTCCTTGTGAGGTAAAACAGCCGGCAGTCGTGAGTCATCAATCCCAGGTCGACGGTTCACGCCCTTGAAACAACAAAAAGATACAAAATAGTGGAGTTGTGAATAGGCTTGCTTTTTTATTGGCGACAATATTTATTATTCAATCGTACAACAATAGTCAAAATCATTTCGAAATAAAGAACTCTTTCAAAAAAGATGGTATGCTTTTGAATGGCGAATATTCAATTGGCAATGCTATAGAAATTAAGAACCGCCAAGACGGTGCTGTAAAAGTTTTTTTTAGTACCGATCTTAACAAACAGCAGTGGGATTTTATCAAACATTTATTTAACGGTAGTGATGAGCGTTTGTTTTATTGGGTTTCACATAGTATTTCAGGTAATGTAAGATTTCAATTAAATAACCCGTTGTCATTTCAGCCC
>DASXOT010000652.1:0-2317 GCA_036494065.1 Chitinophagaceae bacterium | reverse complement strand
GTACAACAAGGAGTGGTTGATAGTATTGCGGCTGGGGCAGCTGCCCTGTGAGCCTTGTATAAAAAATTATTGCAAATTTGGTTTGCCTAAATGCCTCGAGCTATTAGAAGTGAATCGTATTATAGAAGCTGTTAAAAAGTTGAATCGGTCTTAAATATCAATTATGAAATGGGAAGTTCTTTCTTCGGAATACCTCACAAAACATCCGCCCTATTTTATTTCGCGCAAAGACGTTTGTAAAAAGCCCGACGGTACATTGATCCCTTCTTACTACGTCGTGGAATTACCGCCGTCGGTTCTCGTGTTTGCCTTAGTAAAGGATGGGAAAGTGTTGATGATCGAACAGTACCGGCATCCTGTTTCGGGAATATCGATTGAATTGCCGGGAGGATTTGTTGACGAAGGCGAGACGGCTCTGGAAGCAGCAAAAAGAGAAATGCTGGAAGAAACCGGGTATGTTTTTTCGCATTATGAATATCTTGGCCAGGTGGCAGCCAATCCCGGCGTGCTCAATAATTTCACGCACATGTTCCTGGCAAAAAATATTGAACGAATACAGCCTCAAACCTTGGAGCGATCCGAAGAGATCACCGTTAAATTATACACTGTGCAAGAATTGTTTGATCTGTTGCGATCGAATGGGATCATACAATCTTTACATGCCAATGGTTGTTTTTATGCCCTGCTGAAACTAGGAAAATTGAAGTGGGATCAATAAGATGGAAGATTTTGAAAAGGATATAGGAAAATGTTTGGCCATACTCAGTGATGGAGGTACGATTCTTTACCCTACCGATACCATTTGGGGAATCGGGTGCGATGCGACGAATGCAAAAGCAGTGAAAAAAATCTATGCATTAAAAAAAAGATCGGATGAAAAAGCATTGATCGTATTGGTAGCGAGTGAACGGGAAATTTTGCGATATGTAGCCCAACCTGACCTATCGGTTTTTGACTACCTAAAAACAGTGGTCAAACCGACCACCGTTATTTATGAAGGCGCCATTGGATTAGCGGATAATCTTGTGGGTGCCGATGGCACAATTGCCATTCGCATTTGCAACGAGAAATTCTGCAGGCAACTGATCAACCGGTTTAAAAAGCCAATAGTCTCTACCTCAGCAAACATTTCGGGACATGCGCCTCCTTCAAATTTTTCGGCTATCGATGATGAAATAAAAAACAAGGCAGACTACATTGTATCCTATCGCCAATTGGACAATGCGCCGGCTGAACCATCAGCTTTGATCAAATGGCAAAAAGGAAACGCCATTGTTCTTCGTCCCTGAAGTCGATCCTCGCGCGCTGTTTATTACCTTTGCTTCGATGGAAATCAATTGCACAGAAAAGGAGTTATTTATTTTTAAAAAGGTTGCTCATGCTGCTGAGGCGTTGGGCCAGGAAACTTATTTGATTGGTGGTTTTGTACGGGATAAGCTTATCGGCCGCGATACCAAAGATGCGGATATTGTTACAGTCGGCGATGGCATTAAACTGGCAAACGAAGTAGCGAAACGTTTTAACCCGGTGCCTGCGACCAGTGTATTCAAAACCTTCGGCACAGCCCATATAAAAGCGGAGGAGTTTGATCTTGAGTTTGTGGGGGCCAGGAAAGAAAGTTATAAATATCATTCCAGGAATCCCGTTGTGGTACCGGGAAGTTTGCAGGATGATCTGCTCCGTCGCGATTTCACGATCAATGCACTGGCAGTGAGTTTGAATAAAAACGATTTTGGAAAGTTGATTGACCCTTTTGAAGGACTAACTGACCTGGAAAATAAGATTATCAAGACGCCTCTTGATCCATCGCAAACTTTTAGTGATGACCCATTGAGAATGATGAGAGCCATTCGATTTTCGGCCCAATTGAATTTTATTATAGAAGCGAAGACAATGCTGGCGATCAAAGACAATGGGTATCGAATCGGCATAATTACACAGGAAAGGATTACGGAGGAGCTAAATAAAATACTCTTAAGTCAAAAACCTTCCGTTGGATTTGACCAGCTCTATAAGGCAGGATTGCTGCAGATTATTTTCCCGCAAATGGTGGACCTGGCAGGAGCGGAATATAAAGACGGGGTCGGCCATAAAGATAATTTTTATCATACGCTACAAGTGATCGATAATCTTTCCAGGAATACAGACGATCTCTGGCTTCGGTGGGCGGCCTTGTTGCACGATATTGCAAAGCCCGTCACTAAAAAATTTGAAGAAGGTCATGGTTGGACTTTTCACGGCCATGAAGTGGTGGGGGGGAAGATGGTTCCCAAAATTTTTGCACGGCTGAAACTACCACTGAATGAAAAAATGCGTT
>DASXOT010000651.1:0-2312 GCA_036494065.1 Chitinophagaceae bacterium | reverse complement strand
CAAAATCATCCACTAGTGGCAATTTCTCTGCAAATTAATTGTGCAATTATTCAGTATCTTTTCTCATCCAAAACTTCCAGTATGAGAAAAATCCTTTTTTTCCTTGCCATCATTTCAGGCACTGCAAATGCGCAAAAATCTACGGGTTTTAATGGTCTCAATATGAGTCCGGGCAATCTCTTTCTACTGAGCGATGCCAAAACAAGATCAATCAGCCCCGAAAATCCCACCGGTGAAGCCGGTAAAGGAGGAATGGCAACTTTACAGAATGGAAGCGCCAGCAACAGCGCAAGAGAATTGGGCCAGGGCTGGAAAGTGAATCCGTTTGTCGTGATCAAACCCAACGAAACCTATACAATCGCCGAAATAATGGGTTCGGGGGCTATTCAACATATTTGGATGACGCCGACCGGCAACTGGAGATATTCGATCCTTCGATTTTATTGGGATGATGAAAAAGATCCTTCGGTTGAAGTTCCTGTTGGTGACTTTTTTGGAGCCGGCTGGGGTTCTTACTCACATCTGAACTCCTTAATGGTGGCTGTCAATCCCGGTAGCGCATTTAACTGCTATTGGGTAATGCCTTTTAGAAAAAAATGCAGGATCACGATGACAAATATCAACACTGAGGAAATGACTTTGTTTTACCAGGTTGATTATACACTAACGACCATTCCGGACGATGCTGCTTACTTTCACGCCCAGTTCAGAAGAAGCAATCCTGTGAAAAAAGGCATATGTACGTTGGTAGACAGTATACAGGGCAAAGGCCAGTATGTTGGAACTTATCTCGCCTGGGGGGTTCATAATAATGGTTGGTGGGGCGAGGGGGAAATAAAATTTTATATGGATGGAGATGCACAATTTCCAACAATCAACGGCACCGGCACTGAAGACTATTTCTGCGGATCCTACGATTTTGATACGAGAAGAAAAAATGAATCAGGCGTTGAAACGACTGATTACACGGAATTTTCAACCGCCTATTCCGGGCTGGCCCAGGTGACTCGCGGTGACGGGCATTATGATATAATGCAGCGCTTCGGCTTGTACCGTTGGCATATTATGGATCCTATTCGTTTTGATAAAAATCTACGAGTTACCATACAGGACCTGGGGTGGCGTAGCAACGGCCGTTATTTGGTTCAACTGTCTGATATAAGTTCAGTGGTTTATTGGTATCAAACCGAACCCCATCACATTTTTCCGAAGCTTCCCTCAAAAGACGAGCTCGAGGAAAACTAGTCAATACCTTAATTAAACGGAAATATCGATAGAATCATAAACGACCACCTTACTCCAAAGAGAAGAGCATTCTTCTACAAATCTTAAATGAATGGGATCAGTTTGATAATTATCCTGATCGGCATCGTTGTCGAAATACAAAAGCCATGAAATGGAATAAGAGCGCTCGATCACGTTGCGATTAGTCAACGCCGGTGTGCCGATATGAAATTTTCGGATCGTGTGAACTTTCGATAATTTTTTCAATCCGGCGATCAACTTTTCTTTGTCTTCTTTACTGTTCGCATTTTTTAGCCAGAAGTAAACGTGGTGTAGAAACATGATTGAATTGTATTTGGAGCAAATAGGTTTTCTAGTTTTTTTCAGGAGGTTCAACGTTGAACATGTCGTTGCTGTCTTCCTTCTTCCTGATTCCGAAATTGTACCTGACATTGAGACCCACTCTTCTTGTATCCGCTCTGCGATTCCCGCTAGCATTTACATCACCCTGGTTGATCGTAAAATCATTTTGATTGGTATAAAAAATGTCATTCATGCTTAACGTAACGGTGACCTTTTGTTTCATAAACTGCCTGTTGATACTCGTGTTCAGCGCTCCAAACGTGCCCAATTCATAAAACTGCTGCAGACCTTTGAAGCGAACAAACCCACTGAGCGTGAATTGCGATCTTTTGTCCAGTTTCAACTGGTGATAGGTAAAAAATGTCCAACTGTCTCTCTCAAAAGACAGTGGCTTGTTTTCGTATAGCCCATTATAAAGATTGTGATTGAACTGGGCCCCTATTACAAAAAAATATCTTTTTCCGGGAGGTATCGCGCCGAGTCCACGTAAATAAATTTCTTTGTTAGAGCCAAGATTATCATAAGTCCTATAACTAACGCTGTTGCTGCTGTCGGCCTGGTAAACCACATTTGTAAAAATATCTTTTGTATCATTATAACCGATCGCCAGTAAGGGTCTCTCATCTACACTGATGTTGGCCTCATAGTTTGTTGTGAATTGTGGACGAAGGCGGGGATTTCCGATATCGGAAGTATATTGATCGAGGTAACGTGGGAACGGATTT
>DASXOT010000650.1:0-5754 GCA_036494065.1 Chitinophagaceae bacterium | reverse complement strand
GAATACATCGGCGGCTCCTTCGATTTTTTCCACCACGCTCCCCACCTGTTTGGAAAATTCCTGCAGGCGGGTATTGTCATTTCCATAAACTTTTATTTCAATTGGCTGCGCAGAAGCCATGAGATCACCTAGCATATCACCAATTACCTGCCCGAAATCAATCTGCAATGCCGGCTGGCTGCTTTCGATTTGCTTTCTTATATCGGCTATTACTTCGTCGGTTGTTCGCTTGCGATCTTTTTTCAATTGAATGAGATAATCGCCGCTGTTTGGCTCTGTAATAAAAAATCCCATTTCTGTTCCGGTCCTTCGTGAATATGCCTGAACTTCGGGAACTTTCACAATCAATTTTTCAACTTGCCGCAATATCCTGTCCGTTTCGTCCAATGAAGTACCTGGTGGCGATTTATAATCAAGCACAATGCTTCCTTCATCCATTTCAGGAAGAAAACCTGTTTCAAGTTTTGGAAGAATAAACCAAATGGAAAATCCCAACAACAGCACAATAATGAAACTGATTGCCGGGCGGTAAATAAAGAAAGAAACCCATTTTTGTTTTTTTACAGTAACAGCTTTTTCACTCTTCTTATTGGCATTTTGGCGAATTTTTCTTGTAAGAACTAAGTAGATGGTCGGTAAGAAAACCCATGTTACAAAAAAAGAACAAATCAGTACCATGATCATGGTGTTGGTCATTACTTTAAAATAAGCGCCGGCTACGCCACTCATTAGTTCAAACGGAATGAAAATAACAATCGTACTCATTGAAGAACCGATCATCGCCGGCAGAAGATATCCAATAGCTTTTTGAACGACATGGGTTGCCGGCTCTTCAATATGCTCTTCGTGGGTTCGATGTATTTGTTCGACTACTACAATCGCATCGTCGATGATCAGGCCTATCGCCGCCGCAATGGCGCCGAGGGTCATAATATTGAGGGTATATCCAACAGAATACATTACAATTAAAGTGAGGCAGATGGTGACGGGGATCGTAATTAAAATAGTGACGCTGGCCTTCAAAGAACGAAGAAAAATAATCGCCACAAAAATGGCCAGTGCTAGTCCTATCCACAAACTATCGGTGACACTTCTCACAGCATCTTTCACAAAATCTGCCTGCACATAGTAAGGATTTATTGTTACCCCCGCGGGAAGAATTTTTTTTAATTCTTCAACCTTTTTCTCCATTTCATTCGAGAGATCGATAAGGTTTGTGTTGGGCTGTTTAATGATGGCTGCAAGTAAGCCTTCCTTTCCATTTGCATTTATTCGCGTGTATGCAATTCCCTCTTTAATTTTTGCCTCTGCAAAATCCTTCAATTGCACAATGCGTTTTCCATTATTTGCAATGATGAGATTCTGCAGATCTTCAAGTGAGTGGACGGTAGCGTCTGTGACGGTCAGATAGAGTAGCCGATAATCAGAAACATAACCATTTGATTGGATAAAATTAGTTTGCGTCAATGCATTGGACAAGATCTCGGGCGTAATCCCAAACCTGCTCATTTTTTGTGGATCTAACGTAAGCCAGTATTCTTTTTGCTTGCCACCTATTATGCGAACTTCCGACACACCCTGGACTTGCGATAAGAACGGCCTCACCGTGTTTAGCGCGAGTTGTTTCATATCGATTGCCGTTTGGCTTCCGTTTGTTTCCAGTGTATAACCAATAACGGGCAGGATAGATGGATTCATTTTTTGCACAGTGATCTGCACACCCTGTGGCAAGCCATCCCTGGCTTCAGCAATTTTCGATTCGATGCGTTGTAAGCTTAGGTCAATATTAGCATCCCAATTCATGAATGCTGAAATTTCGCAACTGCCACGACTGGTAGTACTTCTTATATCAGAAAGGTCAGGTACCTGCTTGATCGCATTCTCCAATGGCCTTGTAACGGTCACCATCATCTTGTCGACGGGCTGCAGACCTGCGTCAGCGATTACCTTTATTTTGGGAAATGTTATTTCGGGGAATAAGGAAGTTTGTAAGCGGCTGTAAACAAATGTGCCTCCTAAAATAATAATAACAATAAGGACGGTAAAAGGATTTTTATATGTAACAAAGAAATTTCGCAATGAGTAAAAATTAATTGTTTACGATCTTCACTTTTGCCGTATCCGCCAAACCATAGTTGCCCGTTAATATTATTTTGTCATTTGCTGAAAACTGCGGATGAATGATCTCGACCCGACTCCCGGTTTCTATTCCTTTGTCGACCGGAGTTTTTACCGCCGTTACAGAGTCAATCATCTTCATCACCCAAAACTTCGTTTGCGATTCATCGCTCAATACGGCTTGCTTGGGAAGAGATTGTGCATTTGTTTTTTGCATTTTTAAGATGCGCACTTTCGCAATCAGGTTTCCGGGAATTTTTGACGAAGAGGAAACTTTTATCAATACCTGTTGCGTCTGGGATACCGAATCGATGGCCGGCATAAAGGAGGAAACCACTCCGTCAATATGCGTGCTATCCGGCAATACAATATCCAATTTTTTATTTAGCGAGACATATTTGTGGAGTTCATAAGGTAAGTTTAAAATAAATCCAAAGCTTTTAGAATTGCTGATCACCGCCAGTTGTTCCCCATCCTGCACATAGTCGCCGGCTTGGTGAGGAAGCTCGATAGTATAACCAGCTTCAGAAGCAATAATTGTATTGACACCTGAAAAACGGAAAGTGGAATCCAGTTTATTGATCGTGTTACCAAGACTTTCGGCTTCTTTGGTTTTGATAACAAACAAAACCTGCCCTGCATCTACATATTGCCCAATCCTGGTATTTACAGACTTGATATAGCCGTTTATATTTGATTTGACGACGTTATCCTGCAGGAAAGATGAAGTGGCATTTAACTCAGCATATTCCGTAATCGGTTCGTGGCTAACTGACGTTACTGTCACTGGTGTTTGTACCTGTGCGGCGGGTACTTCTTCTCCTTCTTCGCTTCCCGATTTAGTGTGGCAGGATGCAAGTCCGATGATTGAAAGAAGGCTGATAATGTTGAGTATATTTTTCCACATTGTCATTGATTCCAATAATTGATTTCGTTCATGATTTTTAATCGGGTGACTAAATTTTGCCTATACACATTTTGTGCGGACAAATAGTTGGTTACCGCTGTCACAAAATCGGTTATTCGCACATCTCCTGTTTCAAAAAGTTTTGCATAAGATTGAATCAGCGTCCTTGTGTACTGCACCTGCTGTTTTATTTTATCGAACAATTGATCTGTTGCATGCAGCTGAATAGTTAATTGCGAGACCTGCTGATTATATTGGTTGATAAAAAAGTTTTTATTTTTTAATCGTGTTCTTTCTTCGATATCCAATTTTTGAAATTTCAGATTTTTTTGATGACCATCATACAGAGGCATCTTGATATTTACCCCAAAGCTAAAACCTATGTTTTTATAGGGTGTGTTTTGCAGCGAAGAATTAAAACCTGCGTCGGTAAATGCATCGAAGCTGGGTCTGTAGCTATAATCAATAAGCTTTCTCGTATTTAAAATACGCAGGCTGTCCGTTACAAAACGTTGATAAAAGACTGATGAATAGAAATCATGCGGCAGGCTATCGACGAGCATTGGTTCTTCAAGGCGTGTAATAGTTGTATCTACAATACCACACAAATAATTAAGAGTAAGGAAATCTGCATTGAATTGAATCTGGGCCTGCAAGTAGCTCAATTCCTGCTGTTCCATTGTAATATCGAAAGCCAGGAAATCTGTTTGTTTGATGACATTTGCTTGCGCCAGTTTTTTTAAGATTATTTCTTCATTTTTTAGCAGGTCGAATAATTCCTTGCTGTTATCTAATGTGAGCTGGTCACTGTACGCTGTGATGTATTGTTCGGCAACGTTTTTTATAAGATCTTTTGTGGAAAGAAACAGACTATCAAGCAGTGATCTGTTCTGTAAAGCAATGGTGCGGTATTCCGCAGCAAGATGACCCTTTGATAAAAAGGTTCGCGTGGCTTGCACCATGCCTGAAATCTGAGCCAGGTTGGTGATTATTTCATCATATCCCCATCCTTTAATGACAGGCGCATACATGTTGTTACTTACAAAATTCAGCTGGGTTTTCATTCCAGCCCTTATGATCTGGCTGTCGATGTGATTGGAAAGAATTTGATTTTGAAAGCTATTTAGAACAGGACTGTTTTGTTTTGCGAGTTGTATATAATCGTCCAGCCTTTTGTTTTGTGCAAAACAAAAAAACGGCAAGATGGCGATGAGTAATAAAAAACATTTCATCCATGTTAAATGAACTCGCAAGAATTGGTTGGGGATGGCAAATTTCGAGGTCAATTCTGTTGAAAATCTGAAGATGAATATTGTTGAAGCTGCAAATAATAAAAGGCATAATTTTTTATTAATAGAGTTGAAAATAATTGATTGAGTTTTCGAAATTGCGGTAAAAATAAAAATGATGAGGCTGAGATTATTTGCAATTGTATGCATTTTATTGCCATTAATTTCTTTATCCCAAAACCCGGATACACTAATTAAAAAGCTGGATAGCCTTCATAAAAAAACAGATAGTGCGGGTGGCCAGGAAAATAATATTAATTCAAAGGCGTATAACGAAAACACGAAGATCACCTTTTCTTCTTATTTCATTCTTTTGGGCAGTGATTTAAAACAAGAAATCACGGCGCCTTTTCATTTTACCAAAAAGGATTGGATCCGGACTGGTGAATTTGCTTTGTTAGAAGGTAGCTTGTTTTTTGCAGACGAGCCTGTTCAGCAAAACGCTCTCAAACTGCGAAATAACAGCGCAGGCGTGAGGAATGTGGGTAAATATGTCACCAGGTTCGGAGGCATCTATGAAACGTATGTTCTTGGGTCGTTAGCGGCTTATGGATTTATTTTTAAAAGCGAAAAAATAAAGACAACAACCCTGTTGGCAACACAGGCATATATTACGGGTGGCGCTATGGAAAGCTTATTGAAGTTTCTGAGTGGCCGGCAACGTCCTACTTTTTATGATCCAAATTCAACGGAAGCCGAGCCTAAGTTTCGCGGGCCCTTCAACTCCGGCAGAGATATTAATGGCAATCGGATAAACAGCTCCTTTCCATCCGGCCATACAACGGTTGCGTTTGCTGCAGCCACTGTTTTTGCAATGGAATATAAAGACCGTCCACTTGTGCCCATACTTGCTTATTCCGCGGCGACATTAATTGGTTTGAGCCGAATTACTGAAAACAAGCATTGGATTACGGATGTGGTGGCGGGAGCGGCGCTGGGATTTTTTACCGGCCGCCAGGTTGTTAATAATTATCATCGTTATGCCAAGTTAAAGTCACCGAAGCAAAAAAAGAACTCGGTTTCCTTTAATCTTCAATACGAATACCATCAACTCAGACCCGGGCTGACTTACCTTTTCTAAAACGCAGACCATAATTTCTTCAGAATTTAGGCTCAACTTGCATTAGTTTTATCGCAAAGAAGTCAATGAAAGTACTGGTTATCGAAGATGAGCAGGAACTGTCAGAAAGCATCTGCACATACCTCTCTAATGAACAATTCGTTTGCGAGCGGGCCTTGCATTTTCGTTCAGCGCTGGAGAAGATTTCTCTTTACGATTATGCTTGTATTATCCTCGATGTGAATTTGCCGGGAGGCAGCGGCCTTGACCTTCTCAATGAACTGAAAAAACAAGACAAGATTGAAGGTGTACTGATCATATCAGCGAGGAATTCGCTCGATGATAAGGTGTTTGCCCTTAAAGCCGGAGCCGATGACTAC